>NZ_CP004398.1 GCF_000819565.1 Celeribacter indicus | reverse complement strand
GACCTACCCCTAGCTCATCCATGTTCAAATATCAGTTAAATCTGCAGCATATCTTTATCTGGCTGCTCTAATTTCGACCATACTGACCCGTCAAATATCGGTCAAGCTTGTTCAAATTTCGAGCAGACCTAGGTCACAGCTATGAGCTAGGGGTAGGTCACAGCTGTGACCTACCCCCCCCCCTTAAGTCCTTGTTTTTATTGGCTCGAAATTTTCCGCCTTCTAATGATCTATAGGAGGGCAAAAAATCCACGCTCGTTCGATCGGTAGCGCTCGTCAGTAAGCTGGCGAACGATCGGGCGGGGGTGGAGTTTTTGACTGACACAGGCGACGGAGGAGCCTGTTTATCTGTCAGTGCGTTTTTCGCACCATTGCTGATGATGTTCGTACATACCGCTGGCGAAACGCCAACCGGATGGGGTGGGTCAGGCAGGGAGGGGAAGGGTTATCCCCAATCTCGCCTTTCAACGCCTGTGGCAACGGTCGGATTGTGCTGAGAATGGGAAGGAGGTCGGTGGCTCCTCAATTCTCCCCTTGCGGTACTTGCCTGATCCAGAAGGCGCAGAAGCTGGATCCGTTGTCCTGGTCCACGACCTGCCCACCGAACCACGATCTACCGCAGTTGTAGCGCACCAGATCATCGACCGAGAGGGCCGACTTGGCCGTTTCCATGCCATAGGCCAGCAGAAGGCCCAGAACGGCCCCTGTGGCGAGCATGGAGGCCAACCACACCCAGAACCCGCCAAAGTAGCGCCACGCCTGCCTGCGGGCCTCTCCGGCGGCCTGTGAGAGGCTCCGGGCGGCTTCGAGGCTCTCGGTCCGGGTTTTCGCGATAGCCCCCTCAGCGGCGCTCGCAGCGGCTTTGGCGGTCTCTTCCCGGAGCACTGCCGCAACCCCCAGCAAACGCATCTCGACGGCTTTCTGGACTTCGGGGCCAACCTTGCACATCCGATCCACACCCTCGGCCAGCATTTCGTGCAGGGCTTCGGCATCTTCCTTGTCCAGACTGGTCCGCTTCAGGCGTTCCATGTCCTGCCGGATCAGGGTGATTTCATCAACGAGCTGCTGGAAGGGGTCTTTGACGCTCATGGACGTTCCGCCTTCGCAGCGACGCCATCCAGTTCTTCCAGCAATCCGACCAGCTCTTTCTGATCGACTTCGCGGGTGACGGCCCGACGCAGGAGGGCGGCGAGGGCGCGGGCCTTTTCCGGGTCTTTCAGCGCGTTGGATATTGCCACTGATCCGACGATGATCTTGCGGCGAGTTTCGCTGGCCTTCTGGCGTTCTTTCAGACGAGCCAACTTGGCCTGCGTCGCTGCAATCTGTTGATCAATACTCCGCGCCATTCTGACCTCCGCGTTCCTGACATCTGTTGATTTCTGGCAAAGGTTGAGGCAAGGTGCAAGACACGAAGTGCCCACTTATACAAACGCTGCGCGTTTGTGTGGGCGGGGGAGACTAGCGTTTCCCCTCGACCCCTAAGCAAAGTGCGGCACAGAATGGCAATCTATCATCTCAGAGCTTCGATGATTTCCCGCAGTCAGGGCCGCAGCGCCACAGCGGCTATTGCCTATCGTGTGGCGGAGCGTATCGAAGACCGCCGCACCGGGCTGACCTTCGATTACGCCGCGCGGGGCGGTGTCGATCACACCGAAATCCTCGCCCCGGATCATGCACCGGATTGGGGCCGCGACCGATCCGAGTTGTGGAACCGCGTCGAGGAAGCCGAGACCCGGAAGAACAGCCAGGTCGCCCGCGAGGTGCGCGTGGCCCTGCCTGCCGAGCTGACCCATGCGCAGCGTGTCGAGCTGGTCCGGGACTTCGCCCAGGAACAGTTCGTGGACCGTGGCATGATCGCGGATATCGCCCTGCACGCGCCAGGGCGCGATGGCGATGATCGCAATCACCATGCCCACATTCTGCTGACCACCCGCGAGATTGGCCCCGAGGGCTTCACCACCAAAAACCGCGACTGGAACAAGGTCGAGGTTCTGGAAGGCTGGCGCGAAGCCTGGGCGCGGGACAGCAACATCGCCCTTAAGCGCGCCGGCATCGAGGATCGCGTGGATCACCGGACCTTGGAGGCCCAGCGGGACGAGGCGCTTGAGCTGGCATCGGCGGCGCGGGAGCGCGGCGACGAGGGCGCGGAGCTGGTGCAGACGGTGCGCGCTATTGAGCTGGACCGACCGCCGTTGCCCCAGCTTTCCCCCGGCGCGTGGCAGATGAAAGAACGCGGCATCGAGGTCGGGCGGGTCGGGGCCTGGCACGAGGCCAAGGCCCGCGCGGCTGAGGTGATGGAGGTCGCCCGCGAGCTGGCCGGTCATGTCCGCGACTGGCTCGACCGGGCGGCGGATCGCGTGTTGGACCGTCTCGGGCCGGAGCAATCCGAGCTGGCGCTTGCCGGAGGGCGTGAGGGCCGGGAGCAGGAACCCGACCTTGCCACGCGGCTGCGCGAAGCGTGGGAAGGTCGGAAAGAGGGTCGGGAGCAGCATGAAGCCGATGCCTCAGAGCGGGAGGTTCCGGACGATCTGGCGGCGCGGTTGCGGGCCGCGGCAACCGGGATCGACCGGGAGGCGTTCGGAGATCGCGTTTCCGCGTTGCGCGAGGGCCGCGAGGCCGAGGAACAGCACACCGCGCAGGAGCAGGAGCGGCAGCGCACCAAGGAGCTGGAACAAGAGCAGGAGCGCGAAGTTCATGCCCGCCGCGACCGAGGGCATGATTACGGGTTGTAGACCTTCGCTGCGCTGCTCGCGAACAACCGCTGTGCGGACTTTGCTGCCTTTCACCAACTGTTAATGCACGTCCGCTTTGCCTTAGGCCCCATCGGAGGGTTTGCTTGCTTCGCAATCAATGATCCAAGATCGGCTGTCGGCGATCCCGCCCGCCGGGAGGCCGCGATCTTGGTCTCGACCTCATTCAACGTTCGGATGGACCCACCATAGGTGTCCTCGTAGTAGTGCTCCAGGAGTTCAGGCGTGAAGCCCTCAATCTTGTGCGCCTTGAACGGAAGTCCCCTCACAAAGTGCTCTTGGGTCGGTCCGTGCGCGGGCTTGGGAGTGTCTGTCATCTCATGTCCTTTCAGTAGGTCGAAAATCTGGTGGGAAAAGGTGGGGGGCTCACAGAAAAAGTCTCAGAGCGGCCCCCAGTAACGCGGCAACGAGCAAAATCCTGATAATCCCCCAGTGCAGCCGGAACGCTAGAAAGCAGCTGAGCAGAAACAGCGCTACGGCGAGCCATTCGATTGTGGCGAGGTCCGGTCGCCACAAGGTCACAGGGCCCAGGGTCTCGCGGCTCACATTGGTGAACAACACGTGCAGCGCAAACCAGAGCGAAAGATTGAGGATGACACCGACGACCGCCGCAGTGATCGCCTTGAGCGCGCCTTTCAGCCTCGGTTGGTTCGAAATCCATTCGATGTAGGGCGCACCGGCAAATATCCATAGGAAACAGGGCGCGAACGTCACCCAAAGCGCCACCACGGCGGCGCTGAGGCCAAGCAGAAGTCCGCCTTCCTTGAACCCGGCGAGGAAGCCGACGAACTGCGTTACGAGGATGAGCGGGCCTGGCGTGGTCTCCGCCAGTCCGAGCGCGTCGACCATTTCGCCTGCCGTCAGCCAGCCGAACTGAACAACGACATCCTGCGCCATATAGGCGAGAACCGCATATGCCCCGCCGAAGGTCACGACGGCGAGTGTGGAAAAAAACCTGCCTACCTCGACAAGAAGGTCCGGCGCGCCCAGCCAACCGAGGGCCAGCAATGGCAGAAGCCAGATCGCCATCCAGGTAGCAATTGTCAGGCCCGTCTTGCCTACCGAGACATGCGCCATGTCCACGGTTTGCCGATCCATGTCTGCGGTTCCCATGAACCAGCCGAACAGGCCCGCCATGAGAACGATCAACGGATAGGGGATCGATAGGAAGAATATCCCGACAAACGCCAGAGCGGCGATCACCCAATGCACTTTCTGCGACAGCGCTTTCTTGGCGACCCGCAACAATGCCTCGACGACGATCACCAGGACGGCGGCTTTGATGCCGTAAAACAGCGCCTCGACCAGTGGCACATTGCCATAGATGCTGTAGATCGCAGCAAGCGCCATGATCACGGCCGCGCCGGGAACGACAAAGAGCAACCCGGCGATAAGGCCGCCAATTGTGCCGTGAAGCCGCCACCCGGCATATGTGGCCAGTTGCATCGCCTCCGGACCGGGCAGCAGCATGCAAAGGCTCAACGCATTCAGGAATTGCTGCTCGGAGAGCCAGCTACGGTCTTCGACGACCTCCTTATGCATCAGTGCGATCTGGGCGGCAGGACCGCCGAAGGACAAGATTCCGATTTTCCACCACACGCGGGTCGCGTCGGAGAGAGACGGAGCCAGGTCCGTCTGGACATCATTCATACTGCTCATGACTCAAGCCTTTGTCGAAGCAGCAGGCCAGTCATGCCCTTCGCTCGTCGCGTCACGCGCCCATCGGTAAAAGGCATCGTAAAGCAGCATACCCGCGTCTAGTTGTTCCAGATCATCGCGGAACATGCGTGACAGACCCAAAGATGCTGCCAGAAGGCCAGCAGCCTCCGGTGCCAGATCATGTCTGTTGGTGTCGGCCCCGCGCACGATCACGGCCAATCTCTCAAGCGCCTCATGGCCGATGCCGAACTCCTCGATCATGGTATCGAACGTGCAGGTTTCGCCGCGATGGCTCCAAAACACATCCTCGATGTCGAATGGGGTCGCATTGAAGCGCTCAGCCACGTTGCCCACCTGTGAGGCGGCAACAAACAGGATTTGTGCCTTTGGGTCGATAAAACGACGAATGAGCCAAGGACAGGCAATCCGGTCGATTTTTGGACGATGGCGCGTCACCCACACTGTGCGACCCAACGCGTCAAGCGGCGGCAGTTTGTCCGTTATCACCAACGGGAGCTTCGCGTCTCTCCATGCGAATTGCCCGCCTTCAAGGACTTCTGCATTAACTCCTGAAGCGCGCAGCAAGGCCGCAGCTCCCTGACTAATCTTGAGGCCCTTTTGACAATAGACCACCACTGACCGGTCTTTGAGCGTTTCGGCCAGATCAACGACAGAATTGAACGGGTGGCGGTAAGCTCCGGGAATGAGTCTTGGATCATCGTCGAAATCTTCATCGATGCGCACATCGAGAAGGGTTGGACAATAGGGAGTCCCAATCAGACGGGCCAGAGCAGATACGGGGATTTCATTGTACGACGCCATAAAGCATCCTCCATGCAAAGAGCGAGAACTGGAAGGATGCAAGATTGGGCTGGCGCCTCACGGGGTTCTTGCGGACCCCTGAATTACTTTTCTAGATGCCATCGCTTCAAGTGTCAAACCCAAGAGCCGCCGTTGGCTGCATCGCAGAAATCCCGAAGTAAGGGCTCGAGTCAGATTTCGCCGCGCTCTGCATGAACGGCTGCTTTACTGAACCCGCAAGGGCATCGAGCGTTCCGATATTTGAGGTCTTCACGCTCGATGCCCTTGCTATCGGCGCACCTAGTTGCTGACGGAACTCACACGGTAGATATTTCATGAAGAAGGTCTAAAAAACGAAAGGGGCGGACTAGCCACCCCTTCGCATCTATTTCCCACCTAAGGGAAGCGGTCACGGTTGCCCGCGCCGTATCTGGCTCCTTAGGTAGCATCCTGTGGCCACAGAGTCAAGATTTTCAGTATGGGAGATTCTTGAGCGCGCGCTCTTTAATGTGCTCGAAATCGGCTTCGGAAATGCGCGGGATCACTCGCCCAGGTGGACTTAGGCGGCTTACGGCCACCGTCATCAGGTGGTCACAGATCACCCACGCTTGTTTCGCCTGTAGCGGGGACTGCATAGGGTAAGCATGTGGGTTGTCAGGCTGCGACTTGGTAGAGAAAGGCAGCACTGTGACTTTGCCGTGAAGGGTCGTTTTCAGCGACATGATGAGCACGGGCCGTGTTTTCCAGAACTCGGGCAACTGGGCGTCGTCGGGTAGCTTGCACCAATACACCTGACGGATGCGCGGAGCACTCTTGACGGTTGGCGCAACGCGCGGCGGTGGGGTTTCTTCTGCCATTCTGTTCCGTCACCTTTTCCACGGCCAGCGCCAGCCGGGGCGTTGTGCCTCTTGCGGGGCAGGCAGCATCCGGCGCAAGTCCTCGATGTGCTTCCCCCTCTCTTCCGCCAGTGCCTCGGCCACGGCGGCGCGTTGTTCGGCCTCTGCCAACTGTGCTTTCAGCGTATTAACTTCACCGGGCAAGTGGGTGTTCTTGTTGGTAAAGTTATCTGGTTCATCTTGTCCACCTGTTTTCGCGCTTTCCGTCCGTGGCTGGTAAACTCTGGCAAGTTCTGCAGGATCAATTTGCCACTGGCCTTTCCCATCCTGAACACCAGAAACTTTGCCGGTTTTCAGTGCTTTTGTGAGTGTTGGGCGGGATACTTGGTAAATCTTTACCGCCTCACGGATGGAAACATTAGCCACGGTGAATACCCCTATTCGCTATCTTCAGTAGGATGGCCAAAGGCGGGCAAGCTTGGTTCTAGACCGGGAAAGGATGGCTGAGAAACGGGTGGTAAACCTTGACCGGCTGGAAGCTGAAGCTCACCGACACGGGGCAGGCGGTGCAACTCTTCCTTGGCCGCATCGAGAGCACCAGCGGGTTGTTCATCCTCGCTGACCAGAACCTCGGCTTGCAGGCGCGAATACCGGAGCTTGTCACGGCCTTCTGTCCACGCCACGCGGCTATTCAGAACATAGGCGTTTACCGTGCCACTTGCGCCAATCTGGACAACTTCGACCCAGTTCCCGGATTCCAGTATCTTGATGGCGCGCTTCACTGTTGCAGGCGAGGAACCCATGAGTTTTGCGAGCACTTTGTGCGAGGCGACGATAGCGTTCTGTTCCCCGACATTCGCCACCAGGACATGCAGCAACGCCCCGGCAGCGGGCGACTTAACTGCCAGCCGACCCCACGCTTCATGCGCTGCGCGGTCGGTTTGGACGAAGTGTCCCCGCTGCTTCTTTGCCGGAAGCATTGCCCGTTCTCCCCCTAGCTCATCCAT
>NZ_CP004397.1 GCF_000819565.1 Celeribacter indicus | reverse complement strand
GAGTCGACATTCGTGGTTTTAGTTACCGTAGTCAAGATTCGTGTTATCAGTTACCAAAAGCAGGATTTCAGTTACCGAGATTCGTGTTATCAGTTACCCGCATTTGGAGAATTCCATTATTTTTCAAAACTCTACGCCAATTCTGAAGATGCGTAACACAGATTCTAACACATATATAACACCCAGCTTCTCAGGCAGGACTTACTATCGTCAGCACATCACGGCTCACCGCTGATAGAACACACACGCATCGACGCCTGTGGTTGTCCTAGTCCAGGAGGCACCAAGCACAGCACATGTGGACGCGTTGCTGGCTAAGAAACGAGGAAGCGTCACCGTCAGGACAAGAGCAAGAACGACGGCACTAAGGCCGAACCATGGAAGACGGCCCTTGAAGCGATCCAGCTTCTGTTCCCGTTCCCAAAGCTGGCGCGTGGTGTCCGACTTGGCATCCTCTGCTTTCCTGAGAACTTCCTGAGTGTGGTTGGACGCCCGCAGCAGATCACCGGCCATCTGGCCAACGCGGGTCAGGGTGTCGCCGATCCTGCTGTCGATGGTCGCGCCGACAATCTCGCCATAGTGTTCCGGGTCCGTCTGTTTTTGGGCCGCGAAGGCAGCAGAGCGGGCTTCCGTCGCCGTCTTGTTCACGCGGTCGAGTACGCGCGTCTGATCATCCACCCGATCCGAAATGCTAGCGACCGCCGTGGCGAGGAGATCAAGCGTCTCGCGCAGATCATCATCTGAAAGCGGAGCGGGGGAGGCGGAGGTATCAGACATGGCGGATTTCTTTCGGGTTATCGGGCGTCGGGCGTGAACAGCCCGGCAAATTCAGGATCAGCGTAGTAGCGCAGCTTTTGCGCGACGGCGGTGGCCTGCCCCTGGACGCGCAGGAGCTGAAGTTCAGGCTGGAACTGCATGATTTCGTCCGGGGTCAGGAGATCACGGCCCGTGACTTGTATGCCGGTCGTGGGCATGTCACCCGGTTTGCGGCTTTCGGTCTGATAGCCAATGGTTTCCTGTCCCATTGTCTGGCTCAGCCATTTCGCCGTGTCGTAATCGTTCACCCCGAATACCTGTTGCACCCCGGCATTGGCCACGAAGGTCGCGGCACGTTGTCCGTAGAGATCGCGAAGCTGGCTCATGTCCTGCAGGATCGGCCAAAGCTGAAGGCCATAGCCTGCCATCAGCCCCATGGCGCGCTCCACAGCCTCCAGACGGCCCAGGGCGGCGAATTCATCGAGAAGGAAGAGGGCAGGGGCCTTGAGACGCTCAGAGCGGCCCTCTGATGCGCCCTGAGGCCGTTCCGCGTCCCGTGCAATGTCCTGGAGAGCCTGGGAGACCAGCAGGCGCAGCCAGCGGCTGTAGGCGTCGAGACGGTTGGGCGGCAGAACGAGGAAGACAGAGGTGATCCGGTGACGGAGATCGGAGAAGGTGAAATCCGAACGGGCCATGCATTTCGCGATCCGGGGACTGTCCAGAAAATGGGTGTGGCGCTGCGCGTTCGACAGGACCGAAGCGGCTTCCCGTTCTGCCTTGCCGACGAAGCGGTTTGCGGCGCGGGCAATCAGCCCGTCCGCTGACTCGCTCTCCTGCATCAGCTCCAGCAGAGCCTTCAGCCGATCCGGGGGCAAGGTGAGATATTCCCGGACGGACCCGAGGTTGCGCCGCTCCGGCTCTTCATGGGCCGCACAGAACATGATCAGTCCGCCGATCAGCGCCTTGGCCTCCTCGTTCCAATGGGCATCTCCGGTCTGGTGCGCCGGATCGACCACCAGCGCATCCGCCAGAGAGGCGGCATCTTCGCTCAGATCGGGGCTGTCTGCCGATAGACGGTCGAGCGGGTTGTAGGCGGAAGAGGACCGTCCTGAGACCTCGAAGGGATCGAGGACATGGACGGTGCCGAACCGTTCCCGTGCCGCTCCGGCGATCCGGGCATTCTCGCCCTTGGGGTCGATGACAAGCACGGAGCGGTCCGCCGCCAGCAGGTTCGGGATCACCGTACCAACGCCTTTGCCCGCCCGCGTGGGAGCGAGGGTCAGAAGATGGGCTGGGCCGTCATAGGACAGGAGCTTGCCGGTGCGCGGGTTGCGCCCGATCAGAAGACCCTTCGCCTGCTCCAGAGCCTTCAGCTCCCGCTTGCCCGCGAAACGCGCTGAGCCGTGGCTAGCCCCGACGAGGTTCCCGAAGAAGGTTTCGGCCCCGGACATCTGGAACCACATCGCCACACCGACCACGGCACCGATGACCATGCAGGGGATCAGCACCAGCCAGTTGGCGAGGCTTTCCCCAGGAGCCTGGTCGAAGAAGGCGAAGACGAGCGGGGTCGCGACCACCGCACCAACGGCTGCGCCGATCAGCAGGAAGACGAGAGTCCCCCCGACCAGGATCGGGGTAACGATCAGAACCTGGATGAACCGGAAGAGCCGCCAGAAGGCCAGGCTGAGGGCGCGCATCATGTCGCGTCACTCTGGCCAGTGTCAGGAGACGGGGAGTGGGAGGGGGTGTCCCACTCAGCAAAGGCCTTGCGGTCCTGTTCACGGGAGAGGTTGCGGATCAGCCGGTCGAGCATCGCGGCGGCACTCGTATCCCGTTCCGCCAGGTCCATGAGCGCCCCGCCCAGGATCACCTTGCGGCGTGTATCCAGCTTGCGCTGTCTGGTGGCTTCCCTGTTCTTCAGAGCCTGCAGGCGGGCCTTGGCCTGGGCATAGCGTTTCTCGGCGCGTTCAAGCTCAGTCTCGGCCAATTCGGGAGTCCACTTCAAAGAGGGCAGGTGTAAAGGTTAGGCTTGCCACAACCAGCGATAGCGCTTACCCGTAGTCCTGTAAAGGACAAGGGCGCACTTATGCAAACTCTCCACCTGCGGTTCCGAGATTTGCGTGCGATCTCCTTGAGGCAAAGCCTCAGCCGATGGCGAACTCCGTCCGACGCGAGACGCGCCGGAATGGGAGGTGCCTTCGCCCTCCCAAACTCTCCAGAACCAACCTCAGCGGTTGGATCGCGTCCCTCAAGGTCGCACCAGCGTCTCGCCCGATGCCCCACTGTGGGGGCCGGTCTGCCGCTGGCGTCTCCCTTGCGGGAGGTATCGCTTTGTGGTGCTGACACCCCTTCGCGATACCTGGTTTGCCCCCGGCAAACCGTCAGTGATCTGTCCCCATATCCCGTCCCCCATGAGGCTGGGGATCTGGGGGCAGATCACTGGCAAGCCCGCGCCTCAGAGAGCCAAAGGCTCGCTTCGGGCGGGCTGTCTTTTCCACTCGTACCGCGCCGGGGCAAGGCGCGATCCATCGGGGAAAAGACAGCTGACCCGGTGGCCCATGTTGGGGCATGGGTCAGCAGTGGCGCGCGCGATGATCGTTCGCTTCATCGGAGAGAGTAGGGCGCATGGCCAGCTACCACCTCTCCGTGAAAACGATCAAACGCAGCGCCGGGCGCTCTGCCACGGCAGCCGCGGCCTACCGTGTCGGGGAGCGCATTGAGTGCCAGCGTGAAGGTCGCGTCCACGATTACACCCGCAAGCAGGGGATCGAGGAGACCTTCATCCTGGCACCGAAGGACGCGCCGGACTGGGCCACGGACCGGTCTCGCCTCTGGAACGAGGTCGAGGCCAGCGAGACCCGCCGCAACTCCGTCACCGCCCGCGAGTGGGAGCTGGCCCTGCCGTCCGAGATCAGCGCCGAGGCCCGGTCCCAGATCACCCGCGACTTCGCCCAGGAGCTGGTCAGCCGCTACGGCGTGGCCGTCGATGTGGCGATCCATGCCCCGCACCGCGAGGGCGATCAGCGGAACCACCATGCCCATGTCCTGACCTCCACCCGCAAGCTGGAACCGGGTGGCTTCACGGCCAAGACGCGGGTGCTCGATTCCGCGAAAACCGGTGGTGTCGAGATCGAGCAGATGCGCGGCCTCTGGGCCGAGTTGCAGAACCGCGCTCTGGAGCGGGCAGGGGAGGTGGAGCGCGTCGATCACCGGTCGCTCGAAGCGCAACGCGAAGATGCTTTGAAGCGCGGCGACGAACTGTCGGCCGAGGAGCTGGACCGCGACCCCGAGCTGAAGCTGGGGCCAGCCGCCAATTCCATGGAACGCCGGGCCAAGGCGATGGCCGAGCGCCAGGGACGGGAATACAAACCCGTCACCGAGCGCGGGGCCGTGGTCCATGCCGCCCGCCAGGCCCGCGCCGCGTTCCGTGAAATGCGCGCGCGGCTGGAACTGGCACGCGAGACCTATGGCATCGAGCGCGAGGCCGGGCAGGGCCGTGTCTCTGCCGGTCTGGCAGCACTCAGGGCTGCAACTGCAAAAGATCGCGACCGCGACCGAAACCCGGAGGATTTCCGGGAGCGGCTGGCGCGCGTCGTGGCCCGGTCGCGGGACCAGGGCGACACGCCGAAACCGGAAGACCGCAATTATGCGCGGGAGCGGCTGAAGGAGATCATGGAGAAGGACGCCGGGCATGATGGCCAGGCGGCGGTTCACAAGCTGGACGGTCACAGCGAATATGATCTGGGCGAGGAGACAGGACGCGCGGTGCGCAAGCCGTCCGTCAACGAGCGCCTGAAAGACGTGCTGAACAAGCCGCGCGAAAGGCTGGAAATCGAGGACGAACGCGAACAGGAGCGCGGCGACGACGAGAACGAAAACACGCGGGACAGGGATCGTGGCGAAGGTCACAGCCTGTGACGCAACCCGGTGAAACGACAGAGGAGACAGACCGGATGTATGAAGTATTCAACGTGGGCAAGACGATCTTGCTGGACGGAAAGCCGTTATCGCTTGTGACGCCCGCAGGTGTCGAAGGCTGGATCGAGAAGGGCATCCCGCACAGCTACCGATACGACCGGGTGCGCGATCCGCTCGATGGCCGGATGAAGTACCGCTGTCTCTATGAGACGGACGGCGCGGATGTGCCGTTTGTCCTGGTCAACGATCCGGACAGTGGGGATGGGAGGGTGATCCTGTTCGATCAAAAACCGGATGCACCGGTCGAGTGAAGCAAGCCAGAGATCGCTGCTTTCGCGTCTGGCTATCGAGGTTCGAACAGGACATCCGCTTCAACCTCCAGGGCATGAGCAATCTTCTCAATCGTGTCGATGGTCACAGAAAATCGCGCGTTCTCGATCTTGCCGACATAGGCACGGCTGAGGCCAGCCTGTCTCGCCAGGTCTTCCTGACTCAGGCCAATGCTCTTGCGGCGATCAATGATGTTCTTTGCTACGCGTTCCCGGAGGTTCATCTGGTGGTTTTACCCTGCCGACAGCCATCGGCTCCACGCGATATATGCGACATTCGTTGAAAGTCGGTCCTGTGATCCCGGCAGTATGCCGGTCTCGCTTTGAGCGATAGACAGTGCAGGGGATCGACGGGCTGAAGCCCGCTCACCCCAACCCTGACAGTTTCCAATCCTGTTGATCCGCCTGCCATCCCGGCAGGTCCGAGAAAACCGGCAAGCGCCGCCGATGGCGTCGGTTCCGGTCGAGAATTCCGGTTCCTCCCACGCGCAGGCGCGCGGTTCCCTCCCAAATTCACGCCCTCCACCCGGTTGTCACGGCCCCGCCGGGCCGCAGGACGGGCTTTGCCCTTACCTGCTCTGCCCTTCGGAATGCATGGGCATTCCAAAGATCAGAACAGGAAGGCCCGCCCATCGGCGGAAAGGGGAAGAAACCCGGCCCGCGTCACTCGAAGGAGGGTCACAAATGACCGCAGAAAAGTTTGACGTTTATTCCCATGTCACCAATCAGATCATTGCGCAGATCGAGGCGGGAACGCCGCCCTGGCGCAAGCCGTGGACCGGCGGTGGCGTATCGGTCAGCTTGCCGGAACGGTTCAACGGCGAGGCTTATCGGGGTATCAACATCCTGATGCTTTGGGCCACGGCGATGGCCAAGGATTACAGCTCAGCTCGCTGGATGACGTTCAATCAGGCCAAGCAGTTTGGGGGCCATGTTCGCAAGGGCGAGAAATCCGCCACGGTCGTGAAATACGGCACCGTTGAGCGTGAGGACGAGAACGGCGAGGAACGCCAGATCCCCTATGCCAAGGCCTACCGCGTGTTCAATGCCGATCAGATCGAGGGCTTGCCCGCTGAATTCTATATCCTGCCCGATCCGCCCCGCGATCTTGGCACCGTAGCCGACCCCACGTTGGAGGCCTTCTTTGCCGCGTCCGGCGCGCAGATCGACGTGACCGAGGAGCCGCGCGCCTATTACAACATCAAGACCGACCGGATTCATATGCCGCCGATTGGCACGTTTCACAGGGCCGCAGGATATTACGGCACCTTGGCGCATGAGCTGACCCACTGGACAGGCGCGACAAAGCGGCTTGACCGCTTGGGCCGGTTCAATGACCGCAAGGCCTATGCGTTCGAGGAGCTGGTCGCCGAAATCGGAAACTGCATGCTTTGCGCGCAGATCGGGGTGGAGCCTGAATTTGACCAGAGCGCGGCCTATGTCGAAGGATGGCTTGAGGCGATGAAGGAAGACAGCCGTGCGATTTTCCGCGCCGCGTCCGAGGCGCAGAAGGCCGTGGATTACATCATGGCCCGCACGGCACAGGCCGACAGGATGGCCGCCGAGTAACAGCCCGCACCGCCGAAATGATCGAGGCCCCCGTCAGCAGGCGGGGGCCTTTTGCGCTGTGGCGTGGTCTTGGGCGTGGGTGGTTTCTGGGTGACCTGTCGGCGGGCAGCCAGATGGCCACCCGCCGACAGGCCCGGCGCTTCGCGCAGACGGGCATGGAATGCCCGGAAGAGATGCACTTCGCTTTTTGGCTGGGAGTCGAGCTGCTACCCATATTTCGAATAGCGATGAGCAAAAAATATTACGAGTAAACAAGCGATACGTGCGAAGAGGCGTCAAACAAGTGGAGAGCAAGAGCATGTCAATTTACGCACTATGGAACAACAAGGGGGGAGTCGGGAAAAGCTATCTCTCGTTTCAGGTCGCAAGCGAGTACGCACGTACACACCCCCAACAGAAAGTTTTGGTCGTGGACCTGTGCCCGCAAGCGAACTCCTCCAGTATGTTGCTGGGGGGGATGGAGCGCGGTGAGGACGCTATTGAAGCGTTGTCTGCGAACCGCCCGGCCCAAACTATTTCAGGATACGTGGCTGAGCGCATAGTCAGCCCCTACATGACACCGCACAGCGGCGCGAATTTCCTGACGCAGGTAAGCCAACACAACCATTTTGTGAGTGATAACCTGTACCTGGTGTGTGGCGACGAAGAACTAGAGATGCAATCTTCGCAGGTTCGTCTGGCCTGCACTGCAGGTCCTGCGGACGCATGGCGTATTGTTCATACTTGGATCAGTGACTTAATTGAGGACGTTCGTCGCTCTTGGGGACAAGAGCGGATTACTGTGTTTATCGACTGCAATCCCAGTTTCACAATTTACACGGAAATGGCGATGAGCGCGGCAGACCGGTTAATTATCCCGTTTTCTGCAGATGGATCATCCAAGCGTGCTGTGAAATCGGTGCTGTCCCTCGTTTATGGTATTCAGCGCCGCCCTGGACAGGTGCAATCGGAATTCTACAGAAATTCCATGCAGTACCGGATGTCCCTGCCTTTGATCTACAGCTACGTGGGCAACCGCCTCACCCAAATGAACAACAGTTCTGCAAGCGCCTTTAGGAATGTTGTTAATGAGATCTTCGACGAAGTCTTTTCGGTCTGGCAAAATCAACCGCAACTGTTCTGCCCACACCCAAGCGGCACTCCTGCCCCGACCAGCAAGCGAGGTTTCAAGCAGATGTTCGAAGAGCAGATCAACGATGCGAACACTGCATCGGTCGTGTCTGGCGCGATGGGTATCCCGATCAACCGGCTGACTGCAGGTCAGAAGAGCTTTGCAGGCCGATCGGTCATGGTCAACCAGTCGCAGTTGGATAAGCAGCAACCAAACATCGCCGGGTTTGTCCAAGAAATCGAATAGCTTTTGCGCCGAGGGCTTGGATATCATGCGTCATAGACAAGCCCTCGGGTAATCCTTAAGGCCATAAACGGTCGTTTTTGGCCACATGCCGCATCCTGCCCGAGATCAATGACTTGGCCGTGCCAAAAACGCCTAGCAAAACCCTTGATGTTTTGGCAGGTTTTTGGCAGTTCAGGCTGGTCAAATCTGGCCCACATCCAACGTGGACAGGTTAGCGCATGGAACCTGCTAGTTTGATAGGAGTGTCCTGACCCGCGCTTTGATATTCTCGAAAGTCGTGTTCAGGTGGTTTTTAGCCACATTCGTGAGGCGACCCGTGTGGCCTACAGCGTTTCGGACAGGCTTGAATCCGATTGCGTCGCCCCAAAGGGACTGCGTGTTTGTCGACTTGCTGCCCTCTGCTGTGAATGCCAGTGCGTCCATATCCAAGTAGCTCAGATCGAGAGAAGTTTGCCGGATCGGGAAGCTGATATTTGCTGCCTGCTTGGTTTTCTCCTCTCGCTCTTTGAATTTGACGATCTCTTTCTGGATACCGTCGATCGGGCTGAGGTTTTTATGACCAATGTACTTGCGGACCAAATTTTCCGACAAAAAACAGTCCACATATGCAGAAGTGTTGAACTCGGCATCCGCCTGCATCTCGGTCAGCCATTCCTCGACAATATCCTTTGTCGGCGCGTCGTCATTAGGTTGAAAGTCTTTCTTCGCCTCTGACACCAGTGCCTGCGCCTTCCTGTCACGCTTGGATTTCCGCGTGTTGTCGTCGTCGCCTTCGTCTTTGACTTCGAGGCGAAACTTGTCCCACTCATCAATGATCTTTGTGAGCAAATCCCGCTTGAGATAATCCATCAGACTGCGGAATTTCTCATCGTCTTCCACGATACCTTCCCGGCTGCTGGTAAAGGGATCGGTGCCTTCGCGATCGAGGGTGTCAAAGTGGATTTGCCCGTAGATATAGCTTTCCACAATCCGTTGGGACGGGATGTGCCGTATGATGTTCTTCTCGCGGAGTCTGCCATTCACAAACAGGTCGATTGTGGCGCGCTCGTCGGTTCCGGTGATTTTGAGGTTGGCCGGTTTCTTTACCGATGCGACAAACCCCTTGATATCCAACGGTGTCGTCACTTCCGACGCGGGCAGTTCGAGGGTGTTCAATCCATCAATGTAGGCGTCGGTGTAGCCGTTGACGCTCCATAGAAACTGGGTCGCGTCGGACAACGGCTTCAGGTCGTCAACAGTGACGGGATCGCCGCTGACATGGATCGTAAACTCTTCGTCCAGCAACGAGAATTTGAAGCTCAGGGCAAGAAGCTTCTTTATCCCGGTTTATTCATCCAAATCGATGGGGGCAGGTTGCGTGCGCCTGAAAGCGCCGTAGAATCAAGTTGCTACACCAAAATCCGCCAGCAGCTTCGGACGCACGCATGGGTGAAACGCTACGGCCGGTCACGGCCGGATTCAACCGCTCTCTTTCGATCGAAACTCGCGCCGAGCGCCTGACGGGCGATCCTGGCGCAGTACTGCTGCGAGAAGCTCTCGACGCGACCGGGATTATCGGCTGGATGGCGGCGCGGATGAAGGACAGCCGCCGCCAAGCCGATGTCGTGCATGACCTGCCGTCGCTCTTGCGGACCATGGTGCTCCTGGTTGCTCAGGGTTGGCAGGACCACGACGATGCGGATGCCCTGCGGCATGATCCAGCGATGCGTGTGGCGGCCGCCTCGTCGGCCGGGCTGACGCCGCTGACTGGGCACCCTGGGCTGGCCTCTCAGCCCACGCTTTCGCGTTGCACAGCGATGCTGGCGGAGCCAGGCAACCTGAAGGTTCTGCGGGAGGCTGCCCTCGAACTCGCCGGTCGGAACCTGCGCGCCGAGAATGGCGGGCAGCGGCGCACTCGCATGACGCTGGACGTCGACAGTCTGCCCATCGAGGTGCATGGCCATCAACCGAAGGCCGAGTGGAACGGGCACTACCGGACCCGGGTCTATCACCCGCTGGTCACCTCCATCGCCGAGACCGGCGACATGCTCGACGCGCGTTTACGCCCCGGCAATGTCGGCACTGCCGACGGTGCGCTGGACGTCATTCTCGACGTCGTCGATCGGGCCGAGGCCAGCCTGTGCAAGATCACGACCGTGCGCATCGATGCAGGCTTCCCCTCTGGCGCGCTCCTGTCGGGCCTGGAGGGGCGCGGCATCCACCACGTCGCCCGCCTGCGGGCGAACGCAGCCCTCGACAGGCTCGCGGCGCCGCACATGAAGCGACCGCCGGGACGACGGCCGACGGAACCGCGGCTTTGGACGCATGAGCTGGAATACCAGGCGCAGGGCTGGGACGAGCCCCGCCGTGTGGTGCTGGTGGTCAAGGAGCGCGAGGGCGATCTGCTGCTCGACCGCTTCTTCCTCGTCACCTCGATCTCGCGCTTCCAGATGAAGGGGCAGGCCCTGCTGGACCATTATCGCCAGCGCGGCAAAGCAGAAGGCCACATGGGCGAGCTGATGGACGTGCTGTCTCCAGCGCTGTCCTCCACCAATCGCGCCAAGACCCATCTGCGCGGCAAGAAGCCGAAATCGGTCACGCCCCCCATCGATGCCTTCGCCTGCAACGAAGTCCGGTTGCTCGTCGCCATGCTCGCCTACCAGATCATGCACGTGGCGCGCCGGGCCATGGCGCGCGCCACGAAAGCCCCTTGGAGCCTGCGCCGCCTGCGGGAACGCGTGCTGCGCGCCGGCGCTCGTCTCATCATCTCAGCCCGGCGCATGACCTTGATACTTGCCGCAACGGCCGCGCCCTACTGGGCCGCCATCTGGCCGCAGATCCAGATGCTACGCGGGGCCGACCCATAATCGCGAGCAAGTTGCAGATGCCGCCGACAGAATGAACGCCCAGGGGCGGCCAGAAGTCGTGGCCGATCCAAAGGGCGAAATCATCCAAAGGATGTCGTCTCGTCCACTCTCTCAACCAAACCGGGATGCGTAGCTCTCATCGGCAACATGCTGGTGCCCAGAAGCCGGCAAGAACGGCTTCAACCCGCCTCCAGCGCGCCGCCGAGCCGGCTCGGCGAATAATGCGGGTTTATGTAAGCGTCGGAGTTCTTGAGCTGGTCGTTCGTGCCTTCGAAGTAGATTATCGTGCCCTTTTGGTGGCCTTCACGCAGTTCGCTGATGAGCGAGAAGTCCAGTTGTTCCAGCGGATACTCTTCGGTGCTTCTGTCACCCAGAATTGCGCCGTCTAGGCCCGCATTGTCGATAACACCGCCCACGTAGTCTGTGCCGCCTGTTTTGGAGAACACGGAAACGCGCTTTGCGCATGAAAGCAGTGCCAGTTTGCCTATACCTTTGGCACCGATATAGGGCCGTCCGGTGGAGGACTTGCTGCCACCCGCCTTGCGCTTGGAATACCCGATCTTCAGGAATTTGCCCTGAAAGTCTCCGCTGTCCATGCCGTCGCCATCGTCCTTTATCGAAAATGACGAATTTTCCCGGTCAATCTCGATCCAGACGTTCTTGGCGTTGGCGTCCCAAGAGTTTGAAATTGCCTCGCCAAGAACCGTGACGAAGTTCCTGTAAAGGTTTCGCCCGAGATGGTTCAGAACACTCAGTGAAATCTCGAAGCGGTAGGGATCAGGTGATTTCTCTGCTGCCAAACTCGTTCTCCTCAATCACTGAACCGATACATCTGCCGATCGCCTGCGCTAGCCCGACCGGAACGGCGTTGCCGATCCACCTGCCGACTTCAGACATGTTCGGAATTTCGCCATCGGGCAAAAATGAATAATGGGGCGGAAAGGACTGCAAGAGCGCCGCTTCCCTCAAGGTAATGGCCCTGTCCTGTTCAGGATGACCAAATCTACCGTTGCCATACCCATAGCATTGGGTTGTCATCGTTGGAGACGGCGCATCCCAGACCATCCGCGCATACACTCCCGAGTATGTTTTCCCGGACGATCGCTGATGACATTTTGCCCTCAGTTCGTAGGGCCAGTCCCGCCATGTTCCGCCCGGTTTTGATGCGCGGATGCGGCGTAGATTGGTCTCGGACAGGGACGCTGAGATGTGCAGAGGATCGTTCTCTGCTCTTGTTCCCGCCGAGACAGGCGGCAGGTTTGCAATCGCATCCTTCACCGTCAGGGGTGTTTGATGTGTTGGCGAGAGCTGGGGCGGATTCGCGGCCTTAGAGGCAACCACAACGAGGCGTCGTCGTTTCTGCGGCACGCCGAACAGCTCACATTTCGCGACCTGCCAACTCACATGGTATCCGGCATTCTGAAGGGTCTGGCTGAAGTTCGAGAACACGGCCCCGGCCTTGTATTTCAGAAGTGCGGGGACATTTTCCATTGTGATGAAGTCTGGCGAAACCTTCACGGCAAGTCGCGCGAAGCTGTCAACCAAATCCCATCTCGGGTCTTCGTCATAGCGTTGCTTATAGGTTGAGAAGGGTTGGCATGGAGCGCAACCTGCCAGCACGGACGGACGCTCGCCCGAGAAGTGAGCCAGGATTTCTTCCGGCTGCAACAGCGCAACATCCCTCGTATGGAAAGTCGCCTCATTGTTGGTTTCGAATGCGTGTTTGCAGCGTCTGTCGGTATCGTAGCCTGCCCTGATATCGAAACCGGCCCGCATGAGGCCGTGACTCAGAGAACCGACGCCACAGAACAGATCAACAACTTCACCCAACGGCTCTGGCTCTGGCCTATCTTCCAATCTTTTTCGGCTCCACGCGCCACCTGTCGGGGCTTTGGTTGGTCTCTAGGTTCTGGACAAAACTATACGTTTCTGGCCATGTCGCAAGATGATTATCGGATATGCCCGCGTCAGCACGGAGGACCAGAGCCTCGATGCCCAGACGGACGCCCTGACGGCGGCCGGAGCAAACAAGCTGTTTGCCGACCGGATCAGTGGATCGAAGCGTGAGAGACCCGAGCTGGACAGAATGTTAGAGCAACTCCGCGACGGGGATATCGTAACCGTTACCAAGTACGACCGCCTCGCCCGGTCGCTGAAGGACCTTCTAGAGATTGTTGAGACGATACGCGGACGCGGCGCCGGCTTCCGGTCCCTTGCTGAGGACATCGACACGACGACGCCGGCAGGTCGTCTTGTGTTCCACGTCTTCGCATCCATTGCACAGTTCGAGCGCGAACGGATCTCCGAACGGACCAAGGAAGGTTTGGCGTCCGCGCGCAAACGTGGCCGCATTGGGGGCAGGCCCCCTGCCCTTTCACCTGCTCAGAAGGAAGAGGTGCGCCGCATGAGGGACGATGAACACCGTGCTGTCCCAGAGATTGCGCGGCTTTTCAAGGTCAGCGAGCGGACTGTGCGGCGGGCTTAAATTTTATTGAAGGTGGAAGAAAATTACCGATGAAACAGATGCGGGACTATGCTGACGAACGGCACAAGGGGTGGTGTATCCACTGCAACGCTGTCTTGGGAAACGTCGAGAGCAATCTCGACCATGTGCCCTCTAAAACCATACTTGACCGCCCCTTTCCGAATGATCTTCCGACAGTCCGCATATGCAAGTCCTGCAACACTTCGTTCTCGAATGACGAGGAGTATTTTACAGCATTCCTGGGATCGGTTCTCGCAGGCAGCGCAGACCCGGACCAACAGGTTGTTGCGCGATCCGAGAAGATACTTAGGAGCAACTATCGCCTTCAGGATGAAATCGATTCCCAACTTCAGATCGTGAAGGACGCAGAAGGAAACGATCAGATCACCTTTGTCCCAGACATGGCGAAGATTCAGAATGTCGTTGTAAAGAATGCTCGAGGCCATGTCCTGTTCGAGCATGGGCAGCCAGCGGAAGGTGAACCTGCGCGCGTAGCGATCCAGCCGATCCCTACCCTGTCCCCGGATATACTGGCCAACTTTGAAACTATCGACTACGGGGCCGGATGGCCTGAGGTAGGCAGCCGCTTGATGCAGCGGCTTGTTACCGGCGACGATATGAGACCGGATGGCTGGGTTGTGGTTCAGCCGAATGTCTACCGCTTCGCGGTTATGGACCAAGGCCAATTCGTCGTCCGCACAGTGATCCGCGAGTATCTTGCTACCGAGGTGGCGTGGGATCGCATTTGAGGAAGAATGCCGTGACAGATTTACCCAACATAACCTCAATTGCGCAGGATATTGGTAAGCTTACAAGAGCCCGCCTGTTCAAGCCAAGCGTTCTCGCTTACTAGTTTGATAAAGCCCACTGAGATCGTTGTGCTTAACCCGAAACTGGCTTCGCCGCTTAGTCACTGGAGCAGGCGTGTCTGCTTTCTCCATCTTGATCCCAGGATCATAATACACCGCGCCTGAGGCCAGCGCCTGCAACAGAAGCAGGACATCCGTTCCTTCACAAAGCTCGACTCGTGAACCGTAGCTGTATTCCGGCGGCGGCGCGCGCATCAGGGATGGCACATAGACAGCCTTGGCATGTTTCCGGTTCCAGTGACCAATTACGCCTTTGAAGCCCCACGAGGCAGCAACCACGTCTTCCCGGTCGATCAGCGCGATCTGCCCCTCCACATCTGTGATCTTGCCCTTATCAGGGTCGAACCCCTCCAGGACCAGTTTCAGACCCGTATCATTGTGGAAATCCCGGCCACTGGCATAGACGCCGCCGAAGTTTATCCGGCCTTCCTTGCCCGACTTGTCGGGATAGCCATAACGGCGCAGAAAAGCCTCAACTCCTTCATCCCGATACACCCCGCCGGTCGGTTCCGGCGTCATCAGCGTGACCGGGCTTTTCGCGAGATACTTCACGAAATCCCGCACGCCGTACTGTTTGACCTCCCAGCCCAGATAGTCCGGTTCAGCATACCCGTTGGGCGAGATACCAAGTTCCGCCTCCAGGGTGTATCCGCCGCCATTCCGCGCGTTATAGGGGGCAGCCAAGCCGTTCTTGCCCATCTTCTGTGAAGGCACCCAGCCTTTGGCGTGGATGCGGCGTAGGGCATCAAGCAGCATCTGGCGGGAGCTTGCGCCCTTCTGCCGAAGCGATTGCAGATCAAGGAAGACCCCTGAGGCTTCCAGCGTGTCCACTTTATCAGCCAAAGTCGCCGCTTCCGGTGTCTCTCTGCCGACAACATGGCCGATAACCCGCCCATCCTGGCAAACGCCGAAGAACAGCACCCGCCCTTCATCGCGTGACCGCATGAGCGGTGCTGGCGCGCGCGCCGCGCCGCGCAGAAAGCCGGACATGCGCACTTCAGGGTATTTGGGGTAGAGGATCAACTGAGCATCCGGCGCGGGTGCTATGCCCTGTTCGTCCATCCACCAGAAATCCACCGGCGCTTTTGCACGATCCCGCACAGACCCTGCGACCTGACTACCGTCCTCTTCGATCTCGCCATGCGGGATGATGTTCAGCGCACCGAATCCGCCGCCGAGATAAACTTGGTTCTTGGAGTTGTCATTCGGAGCCAGTTGCTTGGCGTAGAAACGCGTGGCTCCATGAGCTGCCATCTGATCAAGAATGCGAACAACAGGGTCAGTCAATCCATTGGCCTTCAACACAAAACTGCTTTGTGTCAGAGGACAGCCAGAGGGAAAGGGAGTCAATAACTTCAGGCAAAGGCCGCTTGCCGCGCCCTTTGAGGGCACATTCCCAAACGATGCCCACTCTCCAGCCCACGTCGAGAAGGTGGCCAACAGCCTCGGCATCACGGCGGGCGTTGCCATTGATTTTCTCGCGCCAGAAGCCCTGCCGGGTTTGCGGCCAGCGGAACAATGGGCAGTCATGCCGGTGCCAGAAACAGCCATGCACGAAGATCACGGCGTGATGCTTTGGCAGTACGATGTCAGGTCTGCCGGGAAGGCCCCTGCCCTGTAGCCTGTAGCGAAACCCTTTGGCGTGCAGCGCGCGCCGGATCATCAACTCCGGCTTTGTATCCTTCCCCCGGATCGCCGCCATGTTACGGCGGCGCGCGTCAGCAGAATGAACGTCAGCCAACCTTTTGCAGCCGGGGCTGATCCATCAGTTTCAGGACGTGAGGTTGCATCAGCCGGGCGACTTCCGCAAAGACCGGCACGGCTACGGAGTTGCCAAACTGCTTGTACGCCTGAGTATCCGAAACCGGAATCCTGAAACTGTCATCAAATCCCATCAGCCTTGCACATTCACGAGGTGTCAGGCGGCGTGGGTTCCTGCCTTCACCGCGGCTGACAAGGATTTCCGAGCCGTCCTTATAGTAGCGTGCCGACAGCGTCCTTGCGATGCTGTCGCCATCAACGAGGCCAAACCCAAACCCGTTGCCTTTGGCCCGGTGCTTGGCAGCGTAGTCCTGCAGGTACGCCCAGAGCTTGTCTGTGAGCGTGTACTTGTCGCTGACCTTTGCATCAGGACCAACCGTGTAATGCCCTTCTGGGGCCTCAGCCCCGTTCTCCGGGTGCAGAATATCCCGCATCCCCCTGCCCTGCCGTCCGGGCAGATTCAGTTCTTCAAAGCTGAAGTCCGTGGCTTCCCGGAAGCCGACCATAACGATCCGTTCCCGGTGCTGTGGCACGAAGTTGGCCGCGTCGATGATCTGGGTATGCAGCGTGTACCCCAGCTCCTCGGTCAGAGCGCGCCGGATCACCTCAAATGTCCGGCCCTTATCATGGCTTTTCAGATTCTTGACGTTCTCCAGCATGAAGGCCGCCGGGCGGTGGTGCATCAGGATGCGCAGCACGTCGAAAAACAATGTACCCTGGGTTTCATCGAGGAAGCCGTGCGCACGTCCAAGCGCGTTCTTCTTGGATACACCAGCGATTGAGAACGGCTGGCACGGGAAACCGGCCACAAGAACATCGTGATCCGGGATATCCTCTGGGTCTACCTCGCGGATATCTCCCGCGATTGGGCGATTGTCGGGGAAGTTGGCGTGATAGGTCTGCTGGGCGAAACGGTCCCATTCCGATGTGAAGACACAACGGCCCCCTGCCCCTTCCATGGCTCTTCGCAAGCCACCGATCCCCGCAAAGAGATCGATGAAAGAGAATGATGCGTTGTTGTCATGGCGTTGCCTTGAACGCACTTCCATCCGAAGCAGCTTCATTACAGCTTCGCGCGGCACTTCCTCACCCCGCTTCCAGCGGTAGAGGTGGCCTTCGGAATATCCCAGAGCTTTGGCGGCTTCAGGCATCGACCATCCGCTCTGCGTCAGCAGCATCTCAAATTCTGTCATGTCAGGTCAGTTCCGCTCTGTCTTTATCTGGGAATTTTTCTGACACTCTGGCGCTAAGATTCCCTAAAGGCAAGAACATTTAGGGAAAATGTGAGCGGCGAGTACGGCTAGCCACGATAGGCAGACCACATCCGCTCTATGAGTTGCCCCTGTGTGATCCCAAGCGCTTCAGCCTCAGAAGCTATTGCTTCACCAACTTCCGGCAGCACTTTGGGATGTAACTGATACGTGCGTGGACTTGGTTTGCGGCCCGGCTTCTTCCTTGGGGTTCGATCCAGAAAGCCTCTCGCTTCGCCAACTTCATCTACGCGTCGGACTTCTTCAACGGTCGTATCTTTCGGGCGCGCCTTGAGTCCTGCAAGTCTATTTGAGCCGCTCATAAACAGCCTCCGTGAATGCCTGAGCGTTCGCCAACGCCTTATCTACCTTGCCGCCTGTGACCATCTCAGGGTCATTCATCATCGCTGTCAGATCTCCCCCATAGGCAAACAGCTCCGAGAACGCTGAGCGCGCAACCAAAGATGGTTCGATCACGTCGATCCCTGCCCTGTTGAGCTGTGCTTCCAACTCCTTATGGACGCGGCTTTTGACCGCTGCGCTGGTCTTGGTCAGCACCACAGCGTGCCGGATTGACCGCCCAAGCGCTTCTTCCTCCTCACGGACCAACGCCAGCGCCTCGGAGCCGATCTCTGCGTCGAGCGCTGTCGGCTGCATCGGGACGATCACCAGGTCCGCCTGTGAGATGGCGCGGCTTACGAGTTGGGACGCAACACCTTCCAAGTCCACAATGACGATCTTGCCGTCACCGTCTGCGCTCCGGATGGTCGGAACGATCTCTGAACGACCAACATCGCTCTTCAGGGTCACACCAGAAGGTGCGCCATGAGATGCCCACCGGGTAAGAGACTTGTTCGGGTCACAGTCAAGCACCGTGACATCCGCGCCCATGCGGGCGAACTCAGACGCCAGAAGAACGGCGCATGTCGATTTTCCAACCCCACCTTTGGGGCTTGCCATAACGATGACGGGCATTGCTCGATCCTGCCACTTTGTTGTTACCAGATTTATATCCCATACCGGAATTAAATCCAACACCGGAAATTATTCTGTTACCGGATTTATTTCCATTACCGGTTTTTTAATCTCAGGGCCTGCCTCGCTTCTCAAACCACTTCCGGCAGAACCCAATGAAAGCTCGATCTGCATTGCGGGGCGGCTCAACACACCAGTCGCGCCACTCACGCTCCAAGAACCGAACGTCCCAACCGGGCGCTGCATGGCGCGCTTCTTCGTAGGTGTCAGACTGCAGCGGTGGAATTCTGCCTTCGACAAGCTGGGCAGGGGACATCGTGCCGCGATTGGTGAACACCACCATGTCGGCTTCATCTTCAAAGGTAACGTGGTAATCCGGCAAATGGTCATGCTCTGCGAGTTGCCGGATCATCTGCCGAAAGCGCTTCTGTGGGCTTTGCGACCCGGTCTTAAGCAGCAACTTTGCCAGCGTGATGCGCCAGGTTTTCTGCTGCCCGCAATGCTTCCGGGCGATCTCGTACACCCGTCTTTCAATCGGCTTGCGCAGGCGGAAGTAGTCCCGGTGGAGGGTCAGTACCTCTTCGTTCCGGATTGCGTTGAAAACCCAGTCTGACAGCTTCACTTCACACCATAAGAGACGCCCGTCCAAACCGTGCTTTCGGCGGATTGAGGACGCGTCGATCAGTCCAAAGCCATCGACTTGCTCTTCATCGCCAGTGACAATGTTTGTCCTGATCCGCGTCCCTTCGAGGCGATCAAGGGCATCGCGCAGAGACTGGTATTCCCGGCCACTTGTACCCCGGTTGGTGAAGATCAGCAGCTCTCTGGAGTTAATCCGGACACGGGGCGAAACGGCTTCTCCCGCCTTCAGCTTTGCCATGATCTGACTGATACAGTAGATCAGAATGTCCTTGTCGTAGATCGTCGCCAGCCCCTTCACGCTTGGCGTGATCTGAAGCCACTTATCGCCATTCTCATAGCGCTTGATCGTCGTCTCAGGCTTCTTTGAGAGGGAATAAAACGGATGCTCCATGTGTTGCATCACGTCCTTCAGGACAGCGTCAGCCACATCACAAATGAACAGATCATGCTGCGGATGGCGATCCGGCAGGAGCGGGGCGAGAGTATTCGTGTTATCAGTTACCAT
>NZ_CP004396.1 GCF_000819565.1 Celeribacter indicus | reverse complement strand
GTTCTGCCGCCTCTCATGGCCTTTGCTAAGGCTCTTTGTCGTTCTGACGGTCGAAGCCGCGTCTGACGCGTTTTGCCGTCAGAACGGAAATGCCACGAACATCTGAGTCCGGCAAGAAGAATCTAGATGTAGTGGAAAAGTTATCCACAGCACCAATTTGGTCGCGCGGGGCTTGCGCTAGATAACGCATTGATTACCAACGATAAAGACCGTGTCTGGCGCAGCCGATACCCTTCGAGATATTTTCTGCTCGCGCGAACTAACCCCAAGGCTATGTTGGATATTTGCGTAGTTTTCGTCCAACTGAGGCGATGATTCTGGAAGATTTGGGCCAACGAACAGAGTGGTTTACCGACCATTAGCGCCTACAAAAGGCCGAGGCGCTCTGCCCGCTCCAGTAGCATTCTGACTGAGGAAGGCTGCCAGCTGGTGCGACCGCGAGGGGTGCGCTCACGCATGGATTCCAGTCGGTCGCAGATTGCCTGCAAGGTGATCTCGGGGTCAGCACCTTTGATTGCGGCGACAATCGCAGGCAGGCGATCGTCGGTTTCGCGACGTCCAGCGCGTCCAAGCACTTCAGCAGGCAGGAATCCGTCCGCCACGTATGCCTTCACGGCGCGGAGCAGGCGGCTTTGCGTCCAGCGCCGATCATGGGGCAGGGGGCCATTGATGATACGCAGCACGTCTTCCCAGGCCATATCCGGCCGCAGGCGGCGTACATGGGGCACCCAATCCTGCGCTGTCTCGTGCAAGCGCTCCATGTAGCCGTCCTGTCGTGCCAACCGCACCTTGCGCAGCGCTTCAGGGTCCTTGGCGCGAAGACCTGGGTTGCCGCCGACGCGGCCCTTTGAGCGTGCCGAGGCAAGTCCAGCTTTGGTACGCTCGCGGATCAGGGCGCGTTCGAACTCAGCCGCAGCGCCCAGAACCTGCAACGTGAACTTGCCCTGAGGCGAGGCAGTGTCGATCGGGTCCTGGAGCGAGCGGAAGAACGCCCCCTTGTCCTCCAGTCTTTCGATCACCTCAAGTAGGTGCGACAAAGACCGCGCAAGCCGGTCGATCCGCACGACGACCAGCGTGTCGCCCTTGCCAATCCGCTCCAGCACACGTGCAAGCACGGGCCGCGCGCGATTGCCGCCCGAGGCGTGCTCTTCAAAGATCTCGGTGCATCCCGCAGACTGCAGTGCTTCAGACTGGGGCAGGGGGGTCTGATCCTCGGTGGAGACGCGCGCATAGCCAATCAGGGGCATGAAACTGGGCCGTTTGCAATTTAATATATCGCCAATAAACGACCGTTTGTAAACGAATGCAAGAGCGTGCTCTGTGGCACTGCTCATCAGAAACCCCTTAGTTTGCATAGGCTGAGCGCGATCAGAGAGTTCTGGCAGACCGTGCCGCGCGCATGCAATATAAGGAGCGCGGGCGCATTCCGACAAAACCCTTGGGTAAAAAGCAAAATTCCAGTATTTTGCACATATGAAGCCTCAAGTGCCTGCCTTTCATGATGAATCGGACGCTCTCTTCCTCGACGCTGAGGAGGTGGAACAGTCGTCCGAAGACGATCTTTGGTTCCTGCCCGGTCCGATGGAAGAGGAGCCGGATTACTTGCCACCAGGACCACGGGCCGAACTGCGTGAAGGCGAGGTCCTCGACGATTGGCGGAAAGCAGAGGCAGGTCATGCCGCGCGTCTTGCCCGTGTGGCCGGTCGCGTCGGCGCGCTGGACGACCGCCTGAAGCGCAGCCCGGAAGGATGGCGGCACAGGCTTGCCCTGATCGAGGCTGCCGACCTCAGCTGGTTCGCGGGTGACCGCATTGGCCCGGATCGCATTGCTATTTGGATATCCATGCGCCTGTCAGGCGTTCAAGAGGACCCCGCAGCACTGGCGCGTGTCGGTTGGGCGGTACGTCGTCTGACAGGGGGACCAGGCCCAGAGGTGGACCTTTCTGCCTTCCTCGATCGTCGCGATCCCGAGAACATGGTCGATGACGCCGAGCCTTTCGCGGATCGCGCGGGCGGTTGGCTGAACCTGATGGCGCAAGCCGCCGAGCTGCACCCGATAACCCGTGCCTGCGCGGGTTATCACCTCTGGAGCCTTGCGGGCCTTGGGCAGCAGGGCGATCGAATGGAAGCGGCAGTCACGGCCGCGCGGATCGCGGCCAGCGAGGGCAAGGGAGCAGTCTTTGCACCTCTGGCCATGGGTGGGGCAGGGGGGCTGCGCGCTGGCGGCCCACCCGCTGATCGTTTGGCGCGTTGGCTTGAGGGGATGGAGACGGCATGTCTGACAGCAATGCGGCACCTAGACGATGTCGAAGCATGGTCAGCGCGGGCGGAAGCCGAAATGACACCGCTTTCGGGCAAGACCCCGCGCGCCTTGCGCGCTGTGCTTACCGAATGGCCCCTTGTCTCTACCCCGATGGGCGAGGTCCTGACCAACGCTAGCCGTGCCGCCGTTCAACGCAATATTGCCTGGATGGAAGCGCGAGGCCTGATCCGCGAGGTGACCGGCCAGGGGCGATTCAAGATATGGGTAGCGGCACGATCTTGAATCTTCCAGTTCGATGCATGGGAGCTTCAAGAGTTCGGGAAGTTCGTGTCATAGTTTTCAGTTTCCAGAAATCGCGTCGAGCACCGGACAGTTGGGGACTTCGGCGCCAGAACACCTGGATGCCGTTGCAGCGAGGACGGATTCGATCCGCCGGAGATCCGCGATCTTCGCCCGCACGTCCGCAAGGTGACGTTTTGTCCGCTCCTTGACCTCGGCGCAGGTCGGCGCGGCACCATCGTCGAGCCCCATCAGCCCGCGAATGTCCTCCATCGAGAACCCGAGCTCGCGGGCGCGCAGGATGAAGCGAAGGCGCGTGGCGTGTGCGGCGGAATATATCCGGTAGCCTGCGGCGCTGCGCGGCGGGTCGGGCAGCAGGCCGGTTTTCTCGTAATAGCGGATCGTCTCGATGTTGCATCCGGTCGCCCGGGCCAGGTCGCCGCGTGTTAAGCTGCTCTCGCTTTCGTGATCGATCATGGGGGTTTTCCTCTTGAGCCTGTAGCTACTACAGACCCTACACCCATCGTCAACCACAGACGAAAGGTGCGCGACATGGCGCTGACAGACGACAGAACTGACACCTCAGCAGCGGATCGCCCCGCCCGAAAGGGCTGGCTTGCGGCGGGCGGGGTGATGGGCGCCTTTCTCGCCTCGGCCTGCTGTGTCGGACCATTGGTGCTGCTGACCCTCGGTATCTCGGGGGCCTGGATCAGCAACCTGACGGCGCTGGAGCCCTTCAAGCCGATCTTCGCCGTGATTTCGCTCGGCTTCATCGGGGCGGGATTCCGGCAGGTCTATTTCCGCAAACCGACCGTCTGCGAGCCCGGTTCCTACTGCGCGCGCCCATCCTCGGCGCGCATCACCAAGTCCGCTCTCTGGACCTCCCTGATCCTCGTCCTCGCTGCACTCACCATCGACTGGTGGGCTCCGCTTCTCTACTGATCTCGAAAGGACACCCTCATGAAGACGATCCTTGCCCTTGTTCTGTTCGGCCTGACCGCCACAGCACCCATCACGGCCATCCCTGCCGTCGCGCAAACCGTCGCCGCCGAGCAGACCCTCACCTTCGCGGTGGACAATATGACCTGTGCGCTGTGTCCGGTCACCGTGAAGCGCGCGATGGAGGGCGTCGAAGGCGTGCACGCGGTCGAGATCGACTTCGAGGCGCGCACCGCTACTGTCGTCTTCGACACCGCCGCGACCAGCGCAGAGGCGATCGCCACCGCGTCGGCCAATGCAGGCTACCCGGCGCGCGTCTCGGGTTGACGGGATGACCGAGCGGACAGACCGCAAGCTGATTGCAACAGGTGTCGTCGGCACCGTCATCGCAGCGCTCTGCTGCTTCACGCCGATCCTGGTCGTTCTTCTCGGCGCCGTGGGCCTGTCGGCCTGGCTGGGTTGGCTCGACTATGTGCTGCTGCCCGCGCTGGCGTTTTTAATCGGCCTAACCATCTATGCCGTCTGGCGGCGGCAGCGGCGCAGGGCATCTCAAGAAAATGGATGAGTTCATGAAATTCGAAACCAAGGCGCCCACGGGCGATTTCGACCTCGCCGTGATCGGCGCCGGATCGGCTGGCTTCTCCGCCGCGATCACCGCCGCCGAGGGCGGCAAGCGCGTCGCGCTGATCGGGCATGGGACCATCGGCGGCACCTGCGTGAACGTGGGCTGCGTGCCCTCCAAGACGATGATCCGCGCTGCGGAAGCCCTGCACAGTGCGCAGTCGGCGCATCGTTTCCCGGGCCTCAGCGGAGAGGCGCAGGTCGCCGACTGGTCGGCGCTGGTTGCGGCCAAGGACGATCTTGTCGCTACACTGCGCCAGAAGAAGTACGCCGATCTGCTGCCGGGCTACGAGGGTGTGACCTATCTCGACGAGGGTCCAGGCCGTCTCGTCCCCGGCGGGGTCGAGGTCGGCGGGCGCAGGATCACGGCTCCCAAGGTGATCGTCGCCACCGGCGGTCGACCGGCCAGGCCCGACATCCCTGGGGTCCGGGACGTACCAACGCTCGACAGCACGTCGCTGCTGGATCTGGACCAGTTGCCCGAAAGCCTGATCTTCCTCGGCGGCGGCTATATCGGCGTGGAGCTGGCGCAGATGATGGCGCGGATGGGCACGCGGGTTACCATCGTCTGCCGTTCGCGCCTGTTGCCGCGCACCGAGCCGGAGGTGGCGCAAGCGCTCACCGAGGTCTTGCGCGCCGGGAGTGTCACGGTTCTTGACGGCGCAACCTATCACGCCGCGCGGCGCGACGGAGACCGTGCGGTGCTGACCGTGACGGTGAATGGCGCGGAGCGCGAACTGACGGCCGACCGCCTCGTCCTGACGACGGGGCGCGCCGCCAACACCGAGGGGCTGGGCCTCGCGGAGATGGGCGTCGAGACCGACGCACGCGGTGCGATCCGGGTTGGCGACGACATGCAGACCACAAAGCCCGGGATCTTTGCCGCGGGTGACGTCACGGACCGCGATCAATTCGTTTATATGGCCGCCTATGGCGCCAAGTTGGCCGCCCGCAACGCCGTCATGGGCGGGGCCGAACAATACGACAATGCGGCGATGCCCTGGGTGGTGTTCACTGATCCGCAGGTCGCCGGGGTCGGGCTGACTGAGGCGCAGGCGCGCGCGGCGGGTCATGACGTCAAGACCAGCGTGCTGACCCTCGACAACGTGCCTCGCGCGCTTGCCGCGCGCGATACGCGCGGGCTGATCAAGCTGGTCGCGGACCGGGCGACAGACCGTCTGCTTGGCGGCGTGATCATGGCGCCGGAGGGGGCAGACAGCGTGCAGACGCTGGTCATGGCGCTTAAGATCGGTATGACGACGAAGGCACTCGGCGAGACGATCTTCCCCTATCTGACAACGGTCGAGGGGCTGAAACTCGCCGCGCAGACTTTCGACAAGGATGTCGCGAAGCTGTCGTGCTGCGCTGGATGAAACGAGCAGATTTATCCAGCTTGGACCCTCAAGCGTGTCTAAGACGAGCAAGGCAGGCGAAATGACCCCACTTTCGGGTGTCGCGTAGCCCTTAATTGTGAGATGAGAAATCCAACGAAATCAACGGCTGTGCTTTGCCCTTAAATATGAGATTTTGCCTTTTATTCCGATATTTTTACCCTTAAACCTGCGACAGGGTTCACAGACATGTGCGGCAATTTTCGATGGATGATGATGGCGAAGACTCCGTTGCTGTTGGTGCGGAAGATTCGCGCAGGGCCGCCGTGCTGCGCCCGCTTGTCCAAGCATATCTTAAAGGAACTGACAGCCTGGAAAGTGGCGTCAATGACGCCGTTTGGGAGCTTGGTGTCAGCAGGGCGACGGTCTGGCGCTGGATAAAACGGCTGGTCGAAGAAGGTGGACGCACCAGTGCCCTGGCTCCGCGGAAACGGGGCCGGCCAGTCGGTACGGCCTTGATATCAAGCAAGGTCGAAGCGGTGATCGAAGAACATCTGCGCCGTTATTTCTTGCGCCGGGAGCGTTCGAGCCTGTCGCGCGTCGTGACAGAAATCCGTAGCGCGTGCTGGCAACAGGGCTTGCAGGCGCCGACACGGCGGACGGTTCAGCGTCGTCTGGATGCGATGGATGCCCGCGAAGTTGCGAAGGCACGAGAGGGCGCAAAAGCGGCCCGCCAAAAATTTGCGCCGGTCATAGGTAGGAACAAGGCCTGTGTGCCACTGGAGATCGTCCAAATTGATCATACGCCGGCGGACATCATTCTTGTCGATAGCTTTGAACGCCAACCAATTGGGCGGCCTTGGGTCACTCTGGCGATCGACATCGCAACGCGGATGGTAACCGGATACTACACTTCTCTCGAGGCGCCTTCGCGATTGTCAGTAGCGCTTTGCCTGACACAGGCGGTGGCCCCCAAGGCGGAACTTCTGGCGGAATTGGCGTGCAATATTCCTTGGCCCGCACAGGGCAAACCGCTCAGCCTGCACGTCGACAATGGCCGCGATTTCCGGTCGCGGGCCTTTCGTTCGGCATGCGCGGAATGGGGGATCGATCTGGTCTATCGGCCGCCGGGAAGTCCTCACTTCGGAGGTCACATCGAACGGTTGATCGGGACGATGATGGGGGCCGTCCACCTGTTGCCGGGAACAACGCAATCCTCGATCGCGACCAAGGGCGACTATGATGCCGAAGGCATGGCCACGATGACGTTGAGCGAATTCGATCGTTGGTTTGCTTTGGAAATCTGCCGTTACAACAACAGAATACATTCAAGTCTTGGCTGCACGCCCGTTGCCAAATGGGAGGCGCTCTCAGAGCAAATGACGGGCGACATCCCCTTCGAGATGGACGCCTTTCAGGTGAGCTTCCTGCCGAGCGAACTGCGCAAGGTCAGGCGGGACGGTATCCATCTGTTCCAGATACGGTACTGGTCCGATGCCCTGGCAGGTCACATTGGGCGCGGGGATGGAAAGGTGGTCGTCCGCTACGATCCTCGCGATATCTCAATGATCTGGGTTGAATTAGACGATGGCCGATTTGTTGAGGCGCGTTACAGAAACCTGGAAATTCCGCCAGCGTCCCTCTGGGAATATCGCGAAGCCATGAGGAAGGCTCGGGCCCTTGGCAAGTCCGGGTCCAATGAGCTGGTTCTGGCTGAGCTGATCCGACAGCAACGCCAGATCGAGGCTGAAAGCCGGGGCCTGACGAAGGCCGAACGCAGAACCCGTGAACGAAAAGGGGCATTGCAGGGCGCCAACTCGGCCGTTTCGTCAACCGAAGGGCTGCGCCCGATCGACACGGGTGATACATCGCGCCCATTGTTCAAGGTGGAGAGATGGTGAATTGAGGGCAGGGACAACTGAAGAAGACGGTCGGATCGCCCTCATTCAATCAGACATCTGGATCGGCTTTCCACGGGCCGAACAGGTGTTGGACCGCTTGCAGGGTATGATCGAAGCGCCACGGCAAACCCGTATGCCTGGGCTTCTTGTGCATGGTGCCTCCGGGATCGGGAAGACGATGATCGCCCGAAACCTGTCGCGCAAGTACGCACCAGACTACGATCCTGCGTCAGGCATTACCCGCACACCGCTGCTGCTTCTGCAAGCGCCGCCTGCGCCTGACGAACGGCGGTTCTACCTGCACATCCTGGCCGCCGTCGGCGCCCCGGCGACGGCACTGAGCGCCCGCGCTCAAAATGTGGCTTCCCTCGAAGTCCGCGTCATCGCGCTCCTACGCGACCTTGGCCTTCGGATGATCATGATCGACGAGGTTCACAACCTCTTGGCCGGGACCCACCGCGAACAGCGCCGCTTTCTCAATGTTCTGCGGTATCTCAGCAATGAACTCGAAGTATCGCTGGTCTGCCTCGGGGTCAGCGAGGCCGTCGATGCCATCCGTGGTGATATCCAGCTTGCCAGGCGGCTGGACGAACATCACCTGCCAAACTGGCGCGACGATGCCGAGTTCTCGGACATGATCCAGACACTCATCGCGGCAATGCCTCTCGAGAAGAAATCCAATCTGAAGGTCAAGTCGCTCAAGCAGATACTTGCGCTGACCGGTGGGGTGACCTCGCGCATCTTCGCCCTGATCAAGGATCTTTCCATAGACGCCATTGGCACAGGTGAGGAATGCATCACTGATGACGCGATCGCGAAATGGACACCGGTTTGGTCGCGCCATGCAAACTCCCATCGGCGGCTGGAAAAGTCCGGGGTGTGAAGCCGCGCCCGCTGCCGAAAACTGTCACGCCGCTGCCAGACGAGCTGTTGTCAGGTTGGCTATCTCGGCTGGCTGCGACCAACTACTGTGATGACACGGAACTGCTGGCTCATATACAAATCGATTACGTGCATGGCACTGCCTTGGACTTCAGCATCGACGCGGCTACGGCAGAGAAGATTGCCAATGCCGCACGTGTCGACCCAGATGTCGTGCGATCTTTGGCCTTTCCGGCGATGACAGCACGAGAAGCTTCGCTGACGGCTCAGATACCATTCCAGCATTGCATGCAATGCTCCCGAGAGGGCCTTTCGCTCAGGCATTGGAGGCGGGCCTGGGCATTTGACTGCCAATTCTGCGGGACGAGACTTGTGCAGACCCTTGGCAAACCCGGTGAGGAACAAATATCCGGAAAACTGATATACCGAGCGCGCCGCGGGGCAGGGATGCTTGAGTGCGCCGCGCGATCGCGCGGCCCCAAGCAACTTCGGCGCGCAATGCGCGCAGTCACCTTTGCCATGTCACTCAAAACCTTCCGCGGGGATCCGTCGTTCGCTGTCCAGAACCCCAGATCGGAAGTTAGGCTGTTCTGCCTCGCCGCAATCGCCGCCGCTCGATCCCATCCCTTGGCTAAGGCAGCCATCGTCAGCAAAAGCATCGACGACTATGCAAGGGTTGCTCTCTTGCGCGCCTTCGAGAAGGAACAGCGCCTGCTTGCTGCGGTTGATCACATCGCGCAAAGGCGCGTGTGGCGCGACATCGCAGTTGAGTGCTGAGCGACATCGCAGGTGGATGACGGTGACGTTTTTTGACGGTGCCGGTTTGCGGCCGTCAGATCAAGTTTCGATGTCGCTGCTCAATGTCGCTGGCTGCGAGTTGTCCTTCGCTGTGGCGATCTCCTTTTCGGGCTGTTGTTTGTCGCGGTCATCTTCGATGTCGCTTAGCGATGTCGCGGCGGCATAGGCGGCACGGCGTCGGTAGCTTTCGACGTTCATCTCGAAGATTGTTGCATGGTGAACGAGCCGATCGATGGCGGCGATGGTCATCGCCCTGTCGGGGAAGATGGCGTCCCAACCACTGAACGGCTGATTGGCCGTGATCATGATAGAGCGCCGCTCGTATCGTGCGGAGATGAGCTCGAAGAGGGCGCTGGTCTCGGCCTGATCCTTTCGCACGTACGACAGGTCGTCGAGGATGAGCAGGTCGAACTTGTCGAGCTTCGCGATCTCCTGAGAGAGTGCTAGGTCCTGCCGCGCCACTTGCAGGCGTTGGACCAGGTCCGACGTCCTTGCCATAAGCACACGGTACCCTCGTTGGATGAGTTCGTATCCGATGGCCCCCGCGAGGTGCGTCTTGCCCGAGCCGGGCGGGCCGAAGGCCAGCAAATTGTGCCCTGCCTGCAGCCAGCTGTCGCCTTCGACCAGCGCTCTGACGCGGGCCTGGCTCAAGGTGGGTACCGCCAGGAAGTCGAAGGCGTCGAGCGTTTTCCCTTGTGGCAGCCTTGCAGCGGCAAGATGGCGTTGGATGCGGCGCTGTTCCCGCTCGCTCAGCTCCAGCTCGCACAGCGCCGCCAGCAAGCGTTCGGCCGGCCAACCCTCCTTGTCGGCACGGGTGCAGAACTCCGGCCAGAGGCGGGCGACCGTGGGCAGCCTGAGCGCCGTCAGTAGGGTCGGCAGTGTTGCGGTTTCCACGGTCATGCTCATGCGGCCGCTCCCTGTCCTTGGATCAGGTCATCGTAGCTGCCGGCAGAGGGGATGCAGACCGGGACATCGGGCCCACCATCGCCTTCGGGCCGCGTGAAGCGAGAGCGCAGGTCCCCGAGGACCGGAAGTTCGCCTCGGGCAAGGATTGCCGAGAGGGCCGCGGCCAATTCCGCCTCGCAGGTCTGATCATGGGCGAGCCACAGCAGGCCGACCATGATCCGGCAGGCTTGCCGCAGCGGTCCGGCAGCCGTCAGCGCGTCCCAGCATCGGCGGTATTCCGTGCGAGGGAAGAGCGCGTCGCGATAGGTCAGGTTGGCGAAGGCCTGAGGCTTGGCCCGCAAGCTGTGGATGACGTGATGGTAGCTAACGACATAGCCATGGCCGCCACGCCCACCGGCAGGCGGGCGCCCGCGCGGTAGGGTTTCGAGGGGTGTGCCGCCGAGGAACAGCTCCAGGCGATCATCGAAGATGCGTAGCTTCAGCTCGTAGCCGATCAGGCGAGAGTGAACGGTGTAGAACACCTTTCGGAACACGAAGCCGCCCGACGAGGTCACCCGCACGCGTGCCTCATCGTAATCACAGCTACGGCGCGCCGGAAGCGGCTGCAGATGTGGCCGTTCGACCCTCAGGCGGTCCCGATGCCGTGCATTGTGGCGCGCGACGACCTGGGCAACGAAGTGTCGCCAGTCGTTCAACTCACCGAAGTCATGACTGCCACGCAGCAGCAGGGCCTGCTCCAAGCGGGTCTTGAGATGTCCGTGCCGGCTCTCGATAGACCCGTTTTCGTGTGCAATGCCGCGATTGTTCCGGGTCGCTTCCATGCCGTAGTCGGCACACAGCGCGTCATAGCGTGTGCGCAGGTCCTCTCGGGCATCCCGATCGAGATTGGCGAAGGCGGCCGACAAGCTGTCCGTCCGATGTTCGCGCGGGGCGCCGCCGAGAAGCCATAGGGCGTTCTGCAATCCGCCAGCCAAGGCGGTGTAGCTCTCGCCGCCGAGCACCACCTCGGCATGCTCCCAGCCCGAGTGAACCAGGGTGAAGTGATAGATCCGATGCGCCAAGGGCACTCCGGCAATCGTGACGCCGAGCGCGCGCGCGTCGAAGAAGTCGGACATGCCCTCCCGTCCCGGCGGGTGTGACTGGCGGAAGATCACTTCCCTGTCCGGCCCGTGTTCGGCGCGCCAAAGCCGCATCCGGCGCTCCAAGGTGCGGCGCGCAGAGCTCAGGTCCCGGTCCGGATGACGGTACTGCATCTCTTCGAGCACCGCGATCGGCCGAAGGCCCGGTGTCGCTTCGATCAGCGGAACGATCTCTTCGTTCCACAGGCCGGCCAAAGGGTCGGGTTTGCCGCCTCCGTGTCGGCGCTCACGTCGTTTCTGAGATGGAGGGCGGGGGTCACGTTCGATCCGGGCTCCGGTGCTGACGCTGAAGCCGGCTTTGGCAGCCGCAATCTTTTGCGTGTGATGCTGTCGAAGGGTCATGTAATCCTCGTGTTGTCGGTCGGTGATGAAACGGCCGGGCATCCGATCCTCTTCTTGGTCGTCGAAGATCGGACCACCCTGACCGCCGTCACCGCCAACCGCACGGGGTAAACCCGCGCGAGATTTTGGGGGAAGCTACATCCGGGCTACGCCCGGCTTCCGCTTCCCCCAAAATCACCACCTGCAATGTCGCGCTGTTTCACCAGCGGTGTCGCTGCACAGGCGCGCGAGAAGCAAAGGCCCCATGACAGCCGCATCTCACAATTAAGGGCAAAAATTTTCGCCAAACGCGCCCCGTCTCAGATTAAAGGGCAACGTGACAGGATTGGTGTCGCTTTGGGGTCAGTCCAAGGAAGGCACCTATATCGGATGTCCGGCTGAACCGGCCCGGATCATCGACCAGGGCAATGAAACTGAGCGCATTCACCGGCCCGACGCCCGGAATGGTCATCAAACGGCGCGCGACGGGGTGCGCCTTGGCTTTTCTCTTCACGGCTTTGTCGAGATCATCAGCCGCCTGACACAGGGTCGAATGGGCCGCGATGAAGCCATCGGCGATCGCACGCAAAACCGGATCGGTCTCACCTGCCTCGGCTAGTTGGTCCCGGAAGGCCTGCCTTTGCCGTCCCTGGCCCATGCCAGTCATGCGGATGCCGAAGGTCTTCAGGACACCTCGGATGTGACCTTCGAGGTCTTTGCGTAGGCGGATCAGCCGCTCGCGCGCCCCGACCAAGGAGCGCAACCGGTCGGCCTCTTCGCTCCGGATATGCACCGGAGTGAACCAGCCGGTGCGGGCGAGCTGCGCCAGTCCTTCCGCGTCCGCCGCATCGGATTTGTTCAGCCGCGCCGACAGGCTCTTGTGCGCTTTGCGAGCATCGATGCATGTGGTGGGAAGGCCAAGCCTCGTCATCCCGCGCTGCAGCCAGATAGAAAGCATCCCGCTCTCATGCACGATCCGGTGTGGCGTGAACGATCGGTTGCGAAACCAACCTGCAACGCCTTCCGGGTCCGCAGGACACGTCCCGCGCGCGATGGTCTTGCCATCATGATCGACAACGCAGATCGAAATTTCTTTCAGTGACACATCCAAACCAGCATAATGTTCCATAGGTCGTTCTCCTCACGGCTTATATCCATGAGGCCAACATACCGGACCTCGTTCGCCACTAGAGAGCGACCGCCGCAATCACACCATGTCGTTTTTGGCCGACCGCCCGACTCCACCCTGGATCAGTCACTTAACCAGGACAAAAACCCCCGGCAAAACCTTTGCGGTTTTGGCAGGTTTTTGTCACCTGGCCGTCACCGCCTGCCTAACCTCCCCAACCTTGAAAGCTGTGCCAGCATTCGGGCTCCCGTGCCGGTCCCGTCGCCGGGGGGAGCAGCGGTTGGCCCTCCCGCAGTATTGGGTCGGCTTGGCAACGCTTGGACACCTAAGAATTGGCGCGCGCGCAGGGCTGCGTATTCCGCCCCCGTCGCGCCCCCAATAGCGTAGCGGTTGTAGACCTGCTGGCTACCTGCAAGCCCTCTGGCAAAGGCATAGCTGCCGCCGAAGCCGGCCGAGAGCGCTGGCATCATGATGTTTCCAGAAATCGCCCGAACGAGAAAGGGCGTTACAATGATGAACCCCTTCGCCATCAGCACCATCATAAAGAACGGAATAAGCGCGCCGATGTTGGAGGCTCCTTCCGGATCGCCCAGCTCAGCAAGTAGCGCGCGAGAGACACCTGTGATCGTCGCGAACACGCCGGCAACGACAATCGGGTACATCGCAAAGGAGATCAGCGCCGAAAGCCAGCGCGCGAAATAGTCCTTGGTGACCTCGAACAGGGTCAAGAAGATCATCACTGGCGCTATGCCAATTAGCAGAGCGATCATGAGCCGGGACGCCACAACAATGAACGCCGCCAACCCGCCAAGAATCGAGAGCAGCAGAACCCCAAGAGTGTCAAGCAAGGCACCGGCCATCCAGTTCAGCTCGGACCCCGCAGCATTCAGATAGTCGCCGAGCGCTGCAATCAGTTCGTCAAATTCCTCTGCAAAGGTACCGGACGGGCCAGGTGATCCGCCGCCGACAGAAGCCACAAGGGCCCCGGCAATGCTGTCGATTCCGTTCAGTATTGCTGAGGCAAGCGCATTGAACTGGACCCAGTTGGCCGCGAAGACCCCTATCAGTCCGACCTTCACGGCCAGCCAAAAGGCAGTTCGGCCGTCCATGGCGCGATACTGGTAGATCATGTTGATGAAAACCAGAATGACAACCAGAGTTGTGCCCAGAACCAGCAACGTGCCGACCGTTGCTGCGACCGCACCAAACTGAGTTTCGGCGGCGGTATCTAGATACCCTTCGGCCGTTTCCACGAAGTAGGTGACGACACTCATGGATTGCTACCAGTTGCCAACTGCTTCGCAGATTGGCATGGCGGCGCGCCGCAGTTCATTTGCCTGCCGTCGGTATTCGGACGTCGCTTCGACAACGTCCCAGTATTTAGATGAAGCATAGCGCTTGGTGTAGAAGCGTACAGCGTCCTCCCAAGTTGGATACCGTGTGGGACAGTCGCAGTTTTGCGAGTCTACGACGCGCTCCATGCTTTGAGCCCGATATATCTGTTGGATCAAAAGGCGCTTATAGGATTCGCGCACATTGATGTTCTGCATCCATTCCGGCTCGGGTGGTTGGTCTGGGCAAACATTTGGGTGGTTGTCGAGCGTCGGGATCAGGTTCCGCTCCGCTACGCCAGCAGTTGTGCCAAAGATCAAGAGCAGGCCAGCGACTGCAATAGTCTGTGTCATTCCGATGCCGCCTTCATTGTACCAGTCTCACGCTTCAAGAAAGTGGTGTAGCCGTAGGCTCAGGACTTCGGTAACGGGGGCGTCCCAGTCAAGCGGTTTTGCGCACAACAATTGACCCGCCGTAGAGGTTACTTTGATATACTTGGTGCCGGTCCTGGCTTCCTTCGCGGCCTATAGCTGAGATCCTTGGGGAACATGCTTCGGTTCGTGGTCAGCGCGATGGCTGCCAACATGATGCTGGTTCGATGTAATTCCGATGTGCCCATCTCATAGGCGTGCTTGGCAAAAACCAGCGACAGTCCTGACCACGGCATCATCGGAACCACGTCCCTGCGGGACCTCAAAGGCCTGCGATCAGGCAGGCAACGGGTGGGGTGTCATCCTGTTAGGCAGGGTTTGGCGCCGCATCTGATTGGAAGGTTGTGCCATCGACCCAAATCCGATGCAGTATGACAGCGATGCGGCGTGCGAGGGCGACCATCGCAACTTTGCGTCCGCGCCGCTGCACGAGTTGGGCTCCCCACGTTCTCAGCCAAGTCGATCGGCCACGGTTCATCATGACAGTTGCAGCCTGGCACAACGCCCTTCTCAGATTGACATCGCCAGCTTTGGTTATACCACCCGACACGTCCCGTTCACCGGACTGGTTGCGTGAAGGCGTCAAACCAACCCAGGGTCCGACCCTTTTCGAAGACCGAAAGCGGGCCGGATCATCGACCGCAGCACGAAATGTCAGTGCTACGACGACACCGATTCCTGGCATCGACATAAGGCGTTGGCAAACCGGATCATCCCAGGCCAACCGCCGCACGCACTTTTCGAGATCGGCCAGTTCCTGTCGTAGGGACGCTCGGGCCCGCAGCATCGGTTCAGTCGCGGCTTCCAGCATCGGATTGCCATCTGCCAATTCCCGAATGCGTGTCTCGAACTTGCCGCGGGAGATCGCACCGACCTTGAGGCCAAAGTTCCGCAGCAATCCGCGCACCGACATTTCCAGAGCGATCATGTTCTGCTGGATAGCCTTTCGAGCGCCGAGAACTGCCCGGGTTTCCTGAGCAGAGACGGATTTACAGTGAACCGGGCGGAACCAGCCGAGATGAAGAAGGCGTGCAATCCCTTCTGCATCGCGGCGATCCGTCTTGATCGGCATCGCCTTCAACGCTCCTTTCACCTGGCGCGTTTCCATGAGCACCGCTTCCAGTCCAGCTTCGGTCAGCCCTCTGTGCAGCCATTGCGACAGTGGCCCGGCCTCCAGGCCAATCGCTGCGATACTGCCGTCAAGTTCGTCCAACCAATGCGCCAAAGCTTCCGGTTCACTTTCAGTCTCCGCCTCTTTGACGATCTGGCCATGCTCGCTGACCACACAAACTGCGGTCTTCGCCAACGACACATCCAATCCAATAAATAGCTTCATCCCGTCATCCTCCATCTGGGTTCAATACGGGAATGGCGACAGCGCGGTGCTGATCTGACAAGTGGCAACGGTCGTGCGTGACGCAGGCCCCGTTACAGCATCTCATAGCCAGAAGATGACGATAGCGGCGAGAGCGATGGCAGAGAGGAAGACCTTCGGGCATCGGTCGTAGCGCGTGGCAACGCGCCGCCAGTCCTTGAGCCTGCCGAACATGATCTCGATGCGGTTTCGGCGTTTGTAGCGGCGCTTGTCGTATTTGACGGTTGTGTTTCGCTGTTTCCGACCGGGGAAGCAGGCACGTATCCCCTTGTCCTTCAAAGCTTCCCGGAACCAGTCGGCATCGTAGCCGCGATCTCCGAGTTGCCAGTCGACGTCCGGCAGACTGTCACAAAGCGCTCGCGCACCGATGTAGTCGCTGACCTGTCCAGCCGTGACGAAAAGGTTGAGCGGACGTCCCTGGCTGTCGCAGATGGCATGAAGTTTCGTATTCATGCCGCCTTTAGTCCGCCCGATCAGGCGACCGCGCCCCCCTTTTTGACGCCCAGACTGGACGCCGTTCGGTGGGCCTTCAGATATGTGGCGTCGATCATCACGGTCTTCTTCTCGCCGTGCTCGGCAGCCAGCCCCGCCATCATCTTCGCGAAGATCCCCCTGTCGCTCCAGCGTTTCCACCGGTTGTAGAGCGTCTTATGGGGGCCATAGTCTTTCGGCGCATCTCGCCAACGCAACCCATTGCGATTGATGAAGATAATCCCGCTCAAGACGCGCCGGTCATCGACACGGGGTTTGCCATGGGACTTCGGGAAATAGGGTTCCAGACGCGCCATCTGCGCATCGCTCAGCCAGAAGAGATCAGACATATCACCGCTCAGTTTTCTCGCGGTGAATCATGCCCTTCCGCTGAGATCAATGGGTCCTGAGCCTAAAACGTGACAAGCCCAAGCTCCGATTGGATGTCTGGCGGAAAAACAGGCAAATCGGACAGTCTCACGCATACCGCAAGATGATACGCAGCCTTCCAAATCTTGTAAGCTCTCCGCAGAGGGAATTCCTGAATTGGTAAGGATGAATGGCCCCGAAACGAGATCACGCGTTTCCAGTCATCATTCACCAAATCACGATACTCGACATTCAAATGAACGGATGTGTGTTCATAGAGGTGGCGAATTGCGCGCGGGGGAAGTGTGGCAGCAAGGCGCAGGTCGGGCTTCCACGCTTCTTCCTCGTCCGTCAGGGGCTCGCGCAAGCTCTTCAACGCGATCGCCTGCATCCGTGCAGAATGGCACACATCGACGATCACATGTCTCCGTGACCATCCCTTTCGCAAGCTGGGTGCGTCTAGATCCACGTCGGATAACTCATTTAGTTTTCGGGCAAAGAACGCTGAACCACGCCTTGCGAGTAAAAGGTATTCGCCCGGAGCATCAGGGGCGTCGTATCGGGCACCTGCACCTTGGCGTGCTTTCAGGGCCTCAAGGCCGCTCTTATCTGATGCTCCAGGCGTCATTGCATCAATCCTCACCCATGGTCCGCATGAAGTGCAGCCGCTCCATTATCGGCGCATCCGAGAAGCGGAAGAGATCGAACTGGGTTTCGGCCTGCAGCGACCATTTGGCCCAGCTTGGTGCGACGAACATATCGCCTTTTTCAAGCTTATGCGTCTCGCCGTTCAACACAACTGCGCCAGCGCCTTCGAACACCTGAAGCACGGTTGAGCCGACATCCTGTCGCGGTGCCGTTTCTACACCGGCGCGCAACCGGTGGAATTCACAGCGGATCGTCGGCATCACGTCGCCTCCGGTCGTGGGGTTCACATAGCGGATCGCCGCGTGGCCCTGAGCAACAGTTGCGGGTTGTCCTTCATCTTCCAGAAGAAGCTGTTCGGTCAGGGCCCGATCCGTGAATTCCCACCGATATGCGCCAATCGGTGAGGACACGGTGTTCTGAAGCTGCGACAACGGGCGCAGGCCCGAATGGCACCAGAGCCGCTCTCCACGCGAATAATTCGGCGTTGCATTATCGGTGACACGCTCGGAGCCGAATTCGAAGAAACCCACATCCATTTGCTGACTGAACGGGATGTCCAGCCCGTCAATCCAAGCCATCGGTTCGGTCGCGACATTGTGGTGGCCGTGAAAGTTCCAGCCCGGCGTGAGCAGTAGGTCGCCGCGCGACATGCGCACCGGATCGCCGTTCACCACGGTCCAGACGCCCTCGCCCTCGACTACGAAACGGAAGGCGTTCTGCGAGTGCCGGTGTTCCGGAGCATTTTCACCGGGGCACAGGTACTGAATGGCGCACCACAGGGTCGGGCTAATATAGGCATTGCCACCTAGTCCGGGGTTGGCGAGCCCGATGGCCCGACGTTCGCCACCACGACCGACCGGGACAAGTTCGCCGGATGTCTTGGCAAGCGGCAGCAGTTTGGCCCATTTCCAGACATGAGGCACCGCTTTTGGTTTGGGATGCATCGGCATCAGGTCGCCAAGCTGGGTCCAGAGGGGGATCAGGTTTTCATCCTCAAACCCCTTATAAAGAGCACGCAATTCCGGGGTGTCCTCGGGTTGCATACCGTGTTCGACATTGCTGTGGTCGAGTTGTTCGTTCATCATGATTGCCTCCTCTAGCAATGGAAATCGGATATTCAGGCCGCATCCGGTTGTCTTGGGGGCGCGGCCTGCGCAACATCGGGTAGTTGTTCCAGTTCGGACTGGATGCGGGCAATCGTCGGCCATTGCTTGGTGCCGATATCGAACCTCTTGTTATTCCAAACCTGCGCATACAAGCAAACGTCCGCCAGTGTTGGCGTATCGCCGTGACAATATTTGCCCGTTTGATCGCTTGCGTTGAGAGCGGCTTCCAACGAGTCAAAGGTCGTGATCACCCAATGTGTGAACCACTCTTTCTGCGCGGGCTCGTCTGCCCGGAACTGGTCGCGAAGCCGAAACAACACGCGCAGATTGTTCAACGGGTGGATCTCGCGCGCGATCATGTAGGACAGGGCTCGAACACGCGCACGCCCATTTGCGTCGCGTGGAAGAAGCGACGGTTCGGGGTGGTTTTCCTCGAGCCACTCAATGATTGCCAGCGATTGAATCAGGAATTGCCCATCAGCAGTCTCAAGGGTAGGCACAAGCCCTTGCGGGTTCATCGCCAGATACTCGGCTGTGCGGGTTTCACCATCGCGCAAGACATATTGAACATAGTCGTAGTCCAGCCCTTTGAGGTTCAGGGCTGCACGCAGACGCGTCGAGGTGGACGAGCGAAAGAAGTTATGAAGTTTCAGTGTCATAACTCGTACCTCTTCAGCTCTCACGCGGCCCGATCTTGGTCTCAATCGCGCCCAGCCCGTCAACGGAAACTACACAGACGTCGCCGACCTGAAGCTGACCAACACCAGCAGGCGTACCCGTCATGATCAAATCACCCGGCGCCAGCGTCATCGAGTGGGACAGGATCGAAATGATTTCTGGAACCGACCAGATAAGATCAGCAAGATCGGCGCTCTGTTTGACGTCGCCATTGACCGTCAACTGAATCGTGCCGGTATCCGGATGTCCGATTTTTGCAGCCGGATATATTGGGCCGATCACGGCTGAACGATCGAAAGCCTTGCCAAAATCCCATGGACGGCCCTGTTCGCGCGCCTTCAGCTGCAAGTCACGCCTTGTCAGGTCGTTGCCGACGGCGTAGCCCCAGACATGGTCCAGACTGCGATCTTCCGTGATGTTCGTTCCGCCAGTTCCAATCACCACGACAAGTTCAGCTTCGTAGTGGAAGTTCTCGGTCTCGGGCGGATAAGCCACAGTTTCTCCGCTTTCTACCACGGCATCGGCCGGTTTGGTGAAGAAGAACGGGGGATCGCGGTCCGGATCCTTGCCCATTTCACGCGCGTGTTCGGCATAGTTGCGCCCAACACAGAAAATGCGGCGCACAGGCACCCGTTCGTCGGAACCCTGGATCGCGACGGAGGCTTGTGGCGCGGGGGGGAATACGTAGTTCATGATCTTTCCTAGGTGTTAGTGGATTTCAGTGAAACCTTTGCCCTGTCCGGGATTGCGCTCCAGACCAGAATGGCGACGGAACAAGCCAACGTGATGGTCTGTCCTGTTGTTGGCAGGACGGAAAATGCAGAGCATTGATGATCGCGAGAAGCCCTGCGAATACACGCAAAGGCATGGCTATTGGGCGCGAGACGTGGCCGATAGAAGATATTCACGATACCAAAGTCGAGCTCGCCCGAATTGACCAACGGTATCAAGGCCGTTTCGCCGGAGTTCGGCTGCGAAACTGCCCCGACATCCATTTTCTCATTCAAATCGCTGGCGATAGACGACCCGGTTGAGTATCCAAGCGTACCTTGAGGCATGATGGCTAGTCCAATGGTATCTGCCTGGGCAGACGCGGACAGCCCAACAGCCAATGTAGCAGCCCCCAACATTTGCAACATTTTCATGATATTTTCCTACCGCGTCTTCAGTATCGTTATGGAACGCGGTGTAGTTCCACGCTTTGGACAGGCAGCATGGACGCAAATCCCCAGTCGGCAGCCATCATCGAGGTTTCCTTCCACCCACATGTTCAACTGCTGCACTTAACTGATTGGATTACACGCCATCCAATATCATCTCGCTTAGCTAGGGTGAAGAAAATGTTATAACCATCGGATAACCAGAAACTACGGAAGCCTTAGGCTCAGGACTTCGGTAACGGGGGCGTCCCAGTCAAGCGGTTTTGCGCACAACAATTGACCCGCCGTAGAGGTTACTTTGATATACTTGGTGCCGGTCCTGGCTTCCTTCGCGGCCTATAGCTGAGATCCTTGGGGAACATGCTTCGGTTCGTGGTCAGCGCGATGGCTGCCAACATGATGCTGGTTCGATGTAATTCCGATGTGCCCATCTCATAGGCGTGCTTGGCAAAAACCAGCGACAGTCCTGACCACGGCATCATCGGAACCACGTCCCTGCGGGACCTCAAAGGCCTGCGATCAGGCAGGCAACGGGTGGGGTGTCATCCTGTTAGGCAGGGTTTGGCGCCGCATCTGATTGGAAGGTTGTGCCATCGACCCAAATCCGATGCAGTATGACAGCGATGCGGCGTGCGAGGGCGACCATCGCAACTTTGCGTCCGCGCCGCTGCACGAGTTGGGCTCCCCACGTTCTCAGCCAAGTCGATCGGCCACGGTTCATCATGACAGTTGCAGCCTGGCACAACGCCCTTCTCAGATTGACATCGCCAGCTTTGGTTATACCACCCGACACGTCCCGTTCACCGGACTGGTTGCGTGAAGGCGTCAAACCAACCCAGGGTCCGACCCTTTTCGAAGACCGAAAGCGGGCCGGATCATCGACCGCAGCACGAAATGTCAGTGCTACGACGACACCGATTCCTGGCATCGACATAAGGCGTTGGCAAACCGGATCATCCCAGGCCAACCGCCGCACGCACTTTTCGAGATCGGCCAGTTCCTGTCGTAGGGACGCTCGGGCCCGCAGCATCGGTTCAGTCGCGGCTTCCAGCATCGGATTGCCATCTGCCAATTCCCGAATGCGTGTCTCGAACTTGCCGCGGGAGATCGCACCGACCTTGAGGCCAAAGTTCCGCAGCAATCCGCGCACCGACATTTCCAGAGCGATCATGTTCTGCTGGATAGCCTTTCGAGCGCCGAGAACTGCCCGGGTTTCCTGAGCAGAGACGGATTTACAGTGAACCGGGCGGAACCAGCCGAGATGAAGAAGGCGTGCAATCCCTTCTGCATCGCGGCGATCCGTCTTGATCGGCATCGCCTTCAACGCTCCTTTCACCTGGCGCGTTTCCATGAGCACCGCTTCCAGTCCAGCTTCGGTCAGCCCTCTGTGCAGCCATTGCGACAGTGGCCCGGCCTCCAGGCCAATCGCTGCGATACTGCCGTCAAGTTCGTCCAACCAATGCGCCAAAGCTTCCGGTTCACTTTCAGTCTCCGCCTCTTTGACGATCTGGCCATGCTCGCTGACCACACAAACTGCGGTCTTCGCCAACGACACATCCAATCCAATAAATAGCTTCATCCCGTCATCCTCCATCTGGGTTCAATACGGGAATGGCGACAGCGCGGTGCTGATCTGACAAGTGGCAACGGTCGTGCGTGACGCAGGCCCCGTTACAGCATCTCATAGCCAGAAGATGACGATAGCGGCGAGAGCGATGGCAGAGAGGAAGACCTTCGGGCATCGGTCGTAGCGCGTGGCAACGCGCCGCCAGTCCTTGAGCCTGCCGAACATGATCTCGATGCGGTTTCGGCGTTTGTAGCGGCGCTTGTCGTATTTGACGGTTGTGTTTCGCTGTTTCCGACCGGGGATGCAGGCATGTATCCCCTTGTCCTTCAAAGCTTCCCGGAACCAGTCGGCATCGTAGCCGCGATCTCCGAGTAGCCAGTCGACGTCCGGCAGACTGTCACAAAGCGCTCGCGCACCGATGTAGTCGCTGACCTGTCCAGCCGTGACGAAAAGGTTGAGCGGACGTCCCTGGCTGTCGCAGATGGCATGAAGTTTCGTATTCATGCCGCCTTTAGTCCGCCCGATCAGGCGACCGCGCCCCCCTTTTTGACGCCCAGACTGGACGCCGTTCGGTGGGCCTTCAGATATGTGGCGTCGATCATCACGGTCTTCTTCTCGCCGTGCTCGGCAGCCAGCCCCGCCATCATCTTCGCGAAGATCCCCCTGTCGCTCCAGCGTTTCCACCGGTTGTAGAGCGTCTTATGGGGGCCATAGTCTTTCGGCGCATCTCGCCAACGCAACCCATTGCGATTGATGAAGATAATCCCGCTCAAGACGCGCCGGTCGTCGACACGGGGCTTGCCATGGGACTTCGGGAAATAGGGTTCCAGACGCGCCATCTGCGCATCGCTCAGCCAGAAGAGATCAGACATATCACCGCTCAGTTTTCGCGCGGTGAATCATGCCCTTCCGCTGAGATCAATGGGTCCTGAGCCTAATCACGTACCTAAAATATTCTCTTTAGGTAGGATGAAGAAAAAAGAATTTCTTTCAGGGGGGCGATTACGCCATAAGCGCTGGAAAATAGGGGATGGGAAGCGACAAGATGATCTATGCGGACGGGAATCATTTTATCGGTGGCGAATGGGTAAGAGATGCCCCCAACGGCCATGAAGAAAGCCGATGCCCAGCTTCGGGGCAGGTGCTAGGACGCGCGCCGCGTGGCTCAACCACGCTTGCGAACCGCGCAATCGAGGCTGCCCGCGATGTGTTTGAAACCAGTGCTTGGACCAGCTCGCCCCGGGAGCGAGCAACGGCGCTGCTGGAATTTGCTGACCGGATGGAGGCGCGCAAAGACGATATGGCAGAACTTCTCTGCCGTGAAAGCGGCAAGATCCTGCCGCAAGCACAGGGCGAGATTGCGGCCAGCATCGGGGAGGCCCGATATTACGCGGGCGTGGCCCGCAACCTGTTCGGTCGCACATTCGAGAGCGGCACTGGAAAGCTTTCGCTCATGACCCGCGAGCCGTCGGGGGTCGTGTCCGTGATCGTGCCGTGGAACGCGCCTGTAACGTTGCTGGTCCGGTCGGTGGCGCCAGCGCTGGCCGCCGGATGCACGATCGTTATCAAGCCAGCCCCGCAAACCCCGCTGATTAATGCTATGGTCATGCAGTGTTTTGCCGAAACACAAACCCTGCCCGGCGGGGTCGTGAACTCAGTCAACGAAAACGGGATCGAAGTTGGCAGCATCTTTTCGACGCATGACGAGATCGACGTGATTTCCTTCACCGGCTCGTCCCAGACTGGATCGGTCATCATGGCCAATGCCGCCCGCTCGATCAAACACGTGTCGCTGGAGCTAGGCGGCAAGGCACCCGCGATCATCTTTGCTGATGCCGATTTGGACAGTGCCATCGCCGAAATCACCCGATCGTCGCTTGTTCTGAATGGCCAGATGTGCACCGCGGTAAGCCGTATTCTGGTGGACGACGGCATCTATGACGACGTCAAGACGCGGCTGGCGAACGCCTTTGAGCAGGCCCGGATCGGCGACCCCATGGAACCCGGCGTCGTACTGGGGCCGCTGATCGACGCAGCATCTCATCAGCGCGTGCTCGCGGTGATCGAGCGTGCGACGCAGGATGCCGACAACGTCGTCCTCAAGGGGGAGGCCCCGAAAGGCGCGCTTGAAGACGGGTTTTTCGTCACCCCGTCGATCTTCGAGGTGCAGGATACAAAGAACTGGCTCATCCAAGATGAACTGTTTGCCCCGATTGTGACGCTTGAACGGTTTTCGGACGAGACGGACGCGATCAAGCGGGCAAACGCAACGCGGTTCGGGCTGGCGTCAAGCGTCTACACCCACGATCTGAACCGCTCGATACGGGTAAGTCGAAAGCTGAAATTCGGCACCGTCTGGCTAAACTGCCACAACCGCCTGATGGCCGAGGTTGAAACCGGCGGCTACCGCACCAGCGGCATCGGTCGTCTGCATGGCGTCGAGGCCATGAACGATTTCATGGAGACCAAGCACATCTACCTTGAGGTCGGCGCATAATGGCCCTGATCCAGTATATTTCGAGGATTCAGTTTGATTTTGGCGCGGTTTCGTTGCTGGCGGAGGAAATCGCTCGGCTGGGGCTGAAGCGCCCGCTGTTGGTGACCGACAAAGGGGTTGCGGCAGCCGGTATCCTGGACCGGGTGCTGGACGCCGCCAAGCCGAGCCAGCCGGTTGTCTACAAAGGTACGACCGAGAATCCCACGGAACAGAGCCTTCTTGCCTGTCTAGACCTTTGGGCTGAACAGGGCTGTGACGGTTTGATCGCCCTTGGCGGCGGGTCACCTATTGATTTGTCCAAAGCGGTGGCCTTGCTGGCCAGCCATGGCGGTAATCTGGCGGACTACAACGTTAAGACTGGCGGGTCCGAGAAGATCGGCAAGGTGGCCCCGCAGATTGCCATCCCTACGGCGGCAGGCACCGGGGCCGAGATCGGCCGCGCCTGCGTGATGTCCTTATTGGATGGGTCCAAGATGGTGGCCGTCAATTTGAACATGGTGGCCGATACGATCATTTGCGACCCGGAACTGACACTGACCTTGCCCGCCTCGCTGACTGCCGCGACGGGAATCGACGCCTTCAGTCACGGGGTTGAGGCGGCGATGAGCACCATGGTCAATCCCCCGGCCGAGGCGATTGCGTTGGATTGCGTGGCACGCGCGGCCAAATGGTTGCCGGTTGCAGTTCAGGACGGCCAGAACCGGCAGGCCCGGTGGGAGATGATGATGGCCGCGCTGGAAGGGGGCATGTGCCTTCAGAAAGGGCTGGGCGGTGCCCATGCTATGGGTACGCCACTAGGCGAGCTGCACCTGCATCACGGTCGCCTGATCGGCGTATTGCTGCCGCATATCGTGCGCTTCAACGCCGAGGTGGCACAGGCCGCGCAGGCACGGATCCGTACCGCCGCCGCAGTGCCAGACGAGATGGCGCTTGAGGACTGGATAACCGATTTCACCCGGTCGCTTGGTCTGCCAACGACGCTGGGCGAGATGGGGGTACCGACCGACATCCTGCCCCAGATCGCGACAAGAGCCGAGGCTGATCACCTGACGCTGACCAATCCGCGAAAACCAATCATGGCCGACTATCTGAAAATGCTGCAATCCGCTATGTGAACCGAGCGATTTGATCCATGATCTCGGAGCGTCGAGGTTGGCAGCGCTTTGTGCTGAAACCCCGAGACACCTTTACCAACATCCTAGGGAGGATACGATGAACTTTGCCAAGAAAACTGGTCTTTATGCGTCTGCCGTGGCGTTCGCCATGGGTCTGAGCATGCCGCTTGCTGCCGCAGAACTGACGCTGGCGCATTACCTGCCACCGAACCACGAATTGCAGGTAGGCGCGGCCGAGCCACTTGCGCAAGAGCTGGCCAAGGCCACTAACGGGGCCGTCACGATCAAAATTTACCCCTCGGGCGAGCTGGGCGCAGGCCCGACGCAGCAATACACCCGCGCGCTTGAAGGCATCGCCGACATCACCATCGGCCTGACCGGCAGTGATGCCGTTCCTATGCCGCGTTCGCTTATGCTGGAAATGCCCGGCTTGTTCGACACGCCGCGAGAGGCGGTCGATGTCATCTGGGACAACATGGATGCCTTTGCCGAGGACTTCAAACGCACCCAGCTTCTGGCGCTGTTCCCCAACAGCCCGGCAGCGCTTGTCATGACGCGCCCAGTACGTAGCCCCGAAGATCTGGCTGGTTTGAATATCCGGACCTCTTCGGCGATTGGCGCCGCGATGGTCGGCGCCTGGGGCGCAAACGCGGTCACGATGCCAGCGAACGATCTTTATAACGCGATGCAAACCGGGGTGGTTGACGGCGCGTTGATCGGCATCGACGGCGTCAACGCCTTCCGGCTGCACGAAGTGGCGACCAATGTTGTCACCAACCTGCCCTCGAACGTGACGATGTTCTTTGTCACGATGAACCGCGAAAGCTATGCTGCTCTTTCGGAAGACGAACGTGCAAAGCTCATGGCGGTGGCGGGCCGGGAGCTGAGCATGAAGGGTGCGGACGCCTTTGTTGCTTCCGGAGACGAGGCCAAGGCGAACATCCTCGCTACCGAGGGCTCTTCGCTCGACGTTTTGACCGATGACGAACGCGCGGCGTTTTCGGCCCGGTTGGACGGGTTGGCCGACAAGATCATCGCTGACCTGAGCGCAAGCAGCAAAGTCGACCTGATGGACGTGTACCAGCAGATTAACAAGTAAACCTGTCAGACCCCACGCCCCCCTTTGCCAGAGAGGGGATTTATATACTTCTTTGCTAGGAACAAGAGATGCCAAATTCCGTTCCGCAGTCCGTCTTGTCGTTCATCGACAGGCTTGGCCAACTATTCGCCTGGCTTTCAGGCGCACTGATCCTTGTTCTTGTCTTAGTGTCGGCAGCAAATGTCATAACCCGTTACTTCTTTGGGATCACGGTTTTCGGCCTGTTCGATATTCTTCAGATCGGTGTAGGTATCGTCATCTTCCTGGCCCTTCCGTTGTGCACCTGGAAGGACGAGCACGTATCGGTGGATGTCGTCTATGAATTCGCGCCACGCTGGCTGCGCTATCTGATGCTGGCCGTATCGGACATCGTGGCGATCTGTGTGCTGGCCGCTATCGGCTGGCGCGCGACGACAATGGCCGGAACTGCGCTTGAATTCGGAGACAGCACGGCGCTGTTGTCGATTTCCTATGTGCCCATCTGGGTGGTCATCACGATCACAAGCTATTTCAGCGCCGCACTGTGCGTGGTGCGTTTGGCCATGTTGCCGTTTCGGCAAAGAATCTGAACCTGGAGAATACTATGCCTTTTGACCCTCTCACTATCGGTTTCATGGGGATCGGCCTCCTGTTCTTTCTTCTAGCGCTGCGCGTTCCGGTCGGGTTCGCGATGATCGGTATCGGATTGCTGGGCATCACCATCCTGCAGAATGAACGGGCCGCCCTGGCCACGTTGTCATCCGAGACGTTCGAGCTGGCGACAAAAATGGAACTGATCATCATTCCCTTCTTCGTGCTGATGGGAAATCTGGCAGGCATCAGTGGCCTAAGCCGAAACCTGTACGATGCCGCACATGCCTGGACCGGACATCGCAAGGGTGGTCTGGCGTCGGCCACCATCATCGGCTGCGCGGGCTTTGCGTCGCTTTCCGGGTCTTCGGTGGCATCGGCCATCACCATGGGGCAAGTTGCCCTGCCCGAGATGAAACGTTTCAAATACGATGACCGCCTGTCCTCGGGTGCTGTTGCCGCCGGGGGGACGCTGGGTATCCTGATCCCTCCGTCTACGGGGCTGGTGCTGTATTCCCTCATGACAGAACAATCCATCGGCCAGCTTTTCGTCGCGGGTTTCCTGCCCGGGCTGTTGTTGGCGGCGTTTTTTGTTCTGACCATCATGTTGCTCACCCATCTGAAACCCGAACTCGGGCCCGCCGGGGAGCGCCTGTCGTACTCTGAGCGGGTTCACCAGACACGCGGGGCGCTACCCTTCATCCTGATCATCGCGGCGACGATCGGCGGAATCTACAGCGGGGTCTTTACCCCGATGGAAGCCTCGGCCGTCGGCGCAACGGGGACGCTGATCATCGCGCTGTTGCGCCGATCGCTGAACTGGAGGAGATTTGCCGGCATCATGCGCAACACGGGCACAACCACGGTCATGTGCTATTTCATCATCATCGGCGCAAATGTGCTGAACCCGTTCCTGGCGCGGGCCGGGGTGACGCATTGGGTATCGGAAAGCATTCTAGGGTTGGGCTTGGGGCCGACCATGACCGTGGTTGTGATCATGGCGGCCTTCGCAGTCATGGGCACCTTCCTGGAAGGGTTCGCCATGCTCGTACTGATGGTGCCGGTTTTCTTTCCGGTCGTGACCGCGCTTGGCATCGACCCAATCCTGTTCGGTATCCTCGTCGTGATTACCCTGGAAATGGGCCTGATCACACCGCCTGTCGGCATCAATGTATTCCTGGTGAAAGCGCTGTTGCCCAACGTGCCGTCGGCGCGGATCTTTGTTGGGGTGGCGCCCTTCCTGCTGGCCATGCTGGTGTCGCTGACGCTGTTGCTGATCTTTCCCCAGATTACACTATTGTTGCCCTCGACAATGTACAGGTGATCCGCATGACGACAGAAGACCAGCGACCTTCGTTCCCCGAGTTTGATTTATACGGAAATCAACACGGCAACGTGGGTGCCGGCTTTCTGCATATCGAGGACATCGCGCATCGCAGTGCGGCCCATGATTTCGTCATTCGGCCGCATGTTCACCGCGATCTATATCAGTTCATCCTTGTCGAGAGGGGTTTGAAGAAATCCACCCAGGACGAAGCGTGCTATCAAGAGCTTGAACATGCACTGATCTTTACGCCGCCGGGGGTCGTCCATTCGTTCGAGGTCGACCGGAACCCAAGCGGGTACGTAGTGACCTGTTCCGAAAATATTGTTGCCAGATTCATGGCCGAAGGTAGAGAGACACGACCCTTTGATGCCCTTGGCGGCGGGCATGTGACGTTCCTTGCATCGGGGTCGATCGACTGGGCAACCGTCTGGAACCTGATGAAACTGGCCTATCGGGAACAACAGGGAAATGCCTGCTTGAAATACGAACTGATGCACGCGGCCACGACCATCGTCCTGATCGCCGCAATGCGCCGCGCCCTTGAACGGTCGCTGACATCCCCTGGCCTCGCCCCGAACCCGGTAATCTTCAACAAACTGCTTGTAGAAATCGAACGCCGCTTTCGCACCGAACATCGCGTGGACGCCTATGCCGAGATGCTGGGGGTTTCGACAGTCAAGCTCAACCGGGTCTGCAAAGCGTACAAGGCACGAAGCGTCAAGCAACTGATCTTGGAAAGGGTCATTCGCGAGGCCAAGCGCCTGTTGATCTATACGCAAAAGCCTGTTTCGGAACTGGCATACGAGCTTGGGTTTCAGGATCACGCCTATTTTTCAAGGGCCTTCAAGGCCCATACAGGGCTTGCGCCGAAAGAATTCCGTGAGACCAGCCAGAACACTGCAAGAAGTTAAAAAAGTACCAGAATGATAGTGGATTTCCCCATTCTGCGGAGGTCTCGAACTTGGATATACATGCCTAAATCTTAAAGAAAGAGGACATCTACGTGCCATTGTTCGACATCTACAGCCCGGAATTCGACTCCAACCCGTATCCGGTTTATGCAACTCTCAGGAACGAGCATCCGTGCTATTGGCACAGCGGCGTGAAGAAATGGTTCCTCACCCGCCACGCCGATGTTTCGGCCGCTGCGGCCAACTGGAAAGTATTCTCGTCCTCGCAGGGCAATCTGGTTGACGAGTTCGCCAGTCGCGCCGGAAATACCCTGGGTACGATGGACCCCCCGCGCCACGACCGACTGCGCGCATTGGTTCAGATGGCGTTCACGCGCAAGCACCTGTCGGCACTGGAACCATTCGTGCGTGAACAGGTGCGTGAGATCATTGGCCGTCAGGCCGAAGCCCGCAGTTTTGAATTTGTTTCTCAGGTATCGACCCAGATCACCGTCAGCGCCCTGTCCAGGCTTCTGGGCATTGATCACGACGACCCCAATGAGCTTCGGGAAAAGGCGCTGCTGATGGTGCAGACCGACCCCGTTCTCCGCACCAAAGCGCCGATTCATCTGGAGGCAATGGACTGGATGAAGGCGCTGGCCGTACGTCACATCGCGGCCCGGCGCGCCCAACCCCAAGAGGATGTCATCACATCGCTCATTCAGGCCGAGATCGACGGCGAAGGCCTGACCGAGGATGAGCTGATTCTGACGATTTCCACGGTCATCATGGCAGGTGTGGAATCGTTGTCAGGGTTTCTGACGATGGTGGCGCTCAATCTTGCCGACCATTCCCAGGTCCGGCGCTCAGTTGCGGCTGACCCAAGTCTGATACCGGCCTTCATCGACGAGGTTCTGCGATATAATACCAATGCGCAGCGGTTCAAACGAGTGGCGATGCAGGACATCGAACTGCATGGGCAAACAATCAAGAAGGGCGATGAAGTCGTGCTTTGCTTTGGAGCGGCAAATCGGGATGAACGCAAGTTCGAAAACCCGGATTCCTTTGACCTTGACCGACCAGAGCGGGGCCACTTGGGATTCGGCGGAGGCGTTCACATGTGCCTAGGGGTGGTTCTTGCCAGAATGGTGACCAAACTGTTCCTTGAGGAACTTTTAAAAATCATGCCCGAATTCAGCCGCAACGACGACACGCTCGATTGGCTACCCTCAACAAACTTCCGCGCCCCACTTAAACTTGTGTTGACGCGTGAAGGAACGGCTTGGCAAGGAATTGAAAAAGTCGGGAGCGACGCCTGATGGTCAACATCGTCTTCATTGCTCTTGATGGTGAGAAACACGAGGTATCCGCAACGCCGGGGGCTTCGGTCATGCAGGCCGCGATGGGTGCCTCTGTCGATGGCATCCTGGCGGAATGTGGCGGAGCGGGGGCCTGCGCGACCTGTCGGTGCGGCGTCGTATCTGCGCCAGACGGATCCATCGAGGCGCCAACGGATATGGAGCTTGAAATGCTTGAATTTGTTGCCGAAGACCTGTCCAATAACGATCGCCTGACTTGCCAGCTGACGGTGACCCCTTCACTGGAAGGCGCTGTGTTTCAGGTCCGGGATAACGACGTCTGACGGCTTTGTCAGGTTGTTGACGCGCGACCATACCTATGGGTGACTTCCTGTAATCAGGCGGTCAGTTCTGCGGCATAGCCTGCCCAGAGGCCGAGCGCATCGGACCTCGCATGGCGATAGGATCTGGCGGACAGGCGGTGGCGTTCGGGGCGGAACAAGTTGGCGGGGATTGCCAACTTGACGGCAGCAGCATGTGACGGCCGCCAAGGGTGTTTGTGTCAGGCGGTCATTTCGAGCACATAGTCGTGCCACAGGTCGAAGGCATCGGATCTTGAGTGGCGGTACGAGGCGGTGAAGAGGCGATAGCGGCGGGGTCTGAAAATTGTGTTGATCTGATCGTGAGAAGCGAGGAACCTCTGCGCTTGCCGGACCGACTTGAACCGGCCCATGACCTTCTCTCGCTTTCGGGTTGGTCGGTGTGACCCCTCGATGCGGTTATTGAGGCCTTTGTGCGCCCCGATGATCAGCTTCAGGCGTAAGGGTCGGGAGTGTCCTGATGGTGTCGGCATGTCGCTCTACACGAAGCGGCTCGAGGCGGGGAAGTTCATCTGGCCGTCCAGCGGGAGCGGCGAAGCGGTGCAGATCTCGGCGGCCCAGCTCGGCTATCTTCTGGAGGGAATAGACTGGCGCAATCCGCGCTGGACGCAACGCCCGACAAAAGCCGGATAGGCCGCCGCTAAGCCCTTATTTTGTTGGGTGTATGCGTGCCCGCGTGGTAAGCTCTGGTCATGCCAGATACCGCCTGCGAGATCGCCAGACTGCGCGCCGCGCTTGCCGCTTCGGAGGCCCGCGCCGAGGCTGCCGAGAGCGAGCTGGCGAAGACCCGGGCGGTGGTCTCGACCTCGGAAGCGATGATCAAGCATCTGAAGCTGGAGATCGCCAAACTCAGGCGCGAGCACTATGGCCACAGCTCGGAACGCCGAGCCCGGCTGATCGACCAGATGGAGCTGCAGCTCGAAGAGCTCGAGGCGGCCGCCACCGAAGACGAGATTGAAGCGCTGAACGTGGCGAAGACCTCGGCCGTCGCCGGCTTCGAACGCCGCCGCCCGACGCGCAAGCCTTTCCCTGACCATCTACCGCGCGAGCGCATGGTCATCGAAGCGCCCACCACCTGCTCCTGCTGCGGGTCTGACCGCATCGTGAAGAGGGGCGAAGACATCACCGAGACGCTCGAGGTCATCCCCCGGCAGTGGAAGGTCATCCAGACCGTCCGCGAGAAGTTCACCTGCAGGATCTGCGAGAAGATCAGTCAGTCCCCCGCCCCATTCCATCCGACGCCGCGGGGATGGGCTGGGCCGAACCTGCTGGCGATGGTTCTGTTCGAGAAGTTCGGGCAGCACCAACCGCTCAACCGCCAAGCCGAGCGCTACGCCAAGGAGGGCGTCGATCTCAGCCTCTCGACGCTGGCTGATCAGGTCGGGGCCTGTGCTGCCGCGCTTGAGCCGATCCATGGCCTGATCCGGACCCATGTTCTGGCGGCCGAGCGCCTGCACGGCGACGACACCACGGTCCCCCTCTTGGAGAAGGGAGGGACGCAGACAGCGCGGCTCTGGACCTATGTCAGAGATAACCGACCCTTTGCTGGCGGGGCGCCGCCAGCCGCGCTGTTCTACTTCTCGCGCGACAGGGAAATGGCCCATCCGAACCGGCATCTTGCAGGGTGGCAGGGCGTTCTCCAGGCCGACGCCTATGGCGGCTACAACGACCTCTACCGTGGTGGGCGTGAACCGGGTCCCGTGCTGAGCGCTCTCTGCTGGAGCCATGCTCGACGGAAGTTCTTCGAGCTTGCGGACATCAAGGAGAATGCCCGCCAGAAGAAGCCCGCGCACGACATATCGCCTGTCGCGCTGGAAGCCTTGAAGAAGATCGATGCCATCTTTGACATCGAGCGCCAGATCAACGGCCTGGACGTCGCCAGCCGGCTCGAGGCCCGGCACCGGCTGGTCCGCCCACTGGTCGAGGGCCTGCACGACTGGATGCAGACCGAGCAGGGCACCATGTCGAAGCACAACCCCGTCGCCAAGGCGATCGCCTACATGTTCAAGAGGACCGTTGGGACGCCTTCACGCTCTTCCTGAACGACGGGCGGATCTGCCTGACCAACAATGCAGCCGAGCGCGCACTTCGCGGGATTGCACTGGGAAGAAGGTCCTGGCTCTTCGCGGGCTCCGAGCGCGGCGGCGACAGAGCAGCCTTCATGTACTCCTTGATCGTCACGGCAAAGATGAACGACATCGACCCGCAAGCATGGCTTGCTGACGTCCTCGCCCGGCTCCCCGGCACAACGGCATCACGCGTGCCGGACCTTCTGCCCTGGAATTGGCAGCCACAGAGCGCCGGCGCGCGGCATGACCACGGTCTATGCCGGATGCTTACGCTGACGGTTACACCGCGTTCGGCAAGAAGATCCTCGACGTCCGCAGTGCTGAGCGCGAAGCGATGATAGGCCCACACCGCGTAGGCCACGACTTCACGAGGAAAACGATAGCCTTTCAGGCGCGGCATCTCAGCTGGTATCATCATGCCAAAACGCTAGACGCCCCCAGGGGCTTCAGCAAGTTGGCAATGCCCCTTCAGCAGGCGGCGCAGATCGTACCCAACTGCCTTGAGGTCGAGCCTGTCGATCGGCGCAGGGCCCGACAGCAATTTCCGGGCCGCTATGTGATCTCCGGGCGCGTTGATCGTTTCAACGGCAACAAGCCTGCCCCCGACAAAACAGGACACCACCCTGCCCCCGCCGTCGCGTTCAAGCACCTCAGTACTGTCCGTCCCGGTGGAAAGCCCCGCGATCTGGAGTTTTAGATCCCCCTGATCGCTCCAAAACCACGGCAGAGCGACATAGGATTGTGGGCGCCCACATAGGCGTCGTGCGATGGCGCGCCCCTGGTCGTTCGCGGCCTGCACCGATTCCAGCCGGGTCCGTGCACCCCGGGTCGGTTCGGGGAAGCAGCAGCAATCGCCAAGCGCCGAGATGTCAGGATCGGAGGTCAGGAATTGCCCGTCAACGTCTATCCCGTTCGACACGCTCAGGCCCGCATCCGATGCCAGTTCGGTATTGGGTTTCACCCCTGCCGCGACGAGTACCAGATCGGCTCGGAGCGTCGTGCCTTCGGACAACCCAAGCCCCGTCGCGTGATCCGGCCCCAGAACCGCAGAGGCGCGGCTGTCGCACAGGATGCGCGTGCCGTTGCCTTCGTGGCTGGCTGCCACAAGATCCGAGGTTTCCTGCGTGACCGCACGCGCCATAATCCGGGGCATTGCTTCGACGATCGTCACTGCGATCCCGCGCTTCGTGGCCATCGCAGCGAATTCCAGCCCGATAAAGCCACCGCCAATCACCGCCACGTTGTGCGCGGCGTCAAGCCGTTCGCGGATGTCGGTTGCATCGCGCAGGCTGCGCAGGGACACAACGCCCTCAGAATCAAGATTTTCGATCGGCGGCGGGGCGTTGCGTGCCCCGGTGGCCAAAACGAGGTGATCGTAAGCGAACTGGCGGCCATCCACGGCCTGCACATGGCGCCCGGCCCGGTCAATCGACGCGACACGCACGTTCCGCACTAGCTTGATGTTGGATTTCAGGTAGAAACCTTCGGGCTTGATTGCGATGCGCGCCGTGTCGCCGTCAGCGATGAACCCCTTGGACAGCGGGGGGCGCATATAGGGCAGATCGGGTTCATCTCCGAGAATCGTGATGCTCCCGTCAAACCCCTCTTGCCGCAGGGAATGCGCCACGTTCACCCCAGCCTGCCCGGCCCCAACGATGAGAACCTTCATGATCAGATCTGACTCCGGGCAGGTGCACGACCATGCGGCTCTTCCGAACGCAGCGGCACGGAAAGCGCATCGTAGTTGTAAAGCCATTTTGCCCGATCTGCAGCCGGCTGCTTGTCTGCAAAGGCGTCGCGGAACGCCTGGTGCGTTTGGTGCTGATAAAGCTGCGCGTGTTCGGTGCTTTCCCGTACAATGCGGGCGGTGCGGTCGATGCGCGCCTGTTCATACAGCTTCAGGGCTTCGGCAATATCGCGGTCTTCGTCAAGGGCGCGCACCAGAACGGCGCCGTCCTCGATTGCCATCACGGCCCCTTGCGCCATGTAGGGAATGGTCGGGTGGCAGGAATCGCCCAGCAGGGTGACGCGGCTGGTGCTCCAGAACGGGAGACGCGGGCGAATATTCAGCGCCCAGCAATAGCAAGCATCCCGGTCCATCGCATCCAGCATGGTTTGCACCTGGGGATGGAAGCCTTCGTAGTCGGCCTTGAGGTCTTCCCACGGTGCCTTGATCGCCCAACCCACCTCGGTCCAGTCGGGTTTGCTCACGCAGCCGACGAAGTTGAGGTATTTGCCGCCATGCACCCAGTAGACCACCATATGACGGTGCGGTCCCATCCAGTTGACAAAGACTGGCGGCATGAAGTCCTTGGGAAGTTTTTCGACGGGGATCAGGCCCCGCCATGCCACCTGGCCAGTAAACTGCGGTTGCTGCGGCCCGTGCATCTGCTGGCGGACCGCTGACTTGATCCCGTCGGCCCCGATCAGCATGTCGCCTTCGACGGTCGCCCCGTCTTCCAGCTTTAGGAGCAACCGGCCGGCTTGTTCGTCATACCCCGTGACACCTGCGTTCAGGTGGATGCAGCCGGGTTTGAGCGCCTCGACCCGTTCTCTGAGCATGTCCAGGATGTCGGGGCGATAGACATGATAATAGGGCATCCCGAACTTTTCTTCGTGATCGCCCCCAAGCGGGATTTCGCTGACGATTTCGCCGGTATCGTGAAGGCGGAACTCGATCCGTTGCGGACGCACCGAAACCTCGTCCAATGCCCGTTTCAGACCCAGATGGTACAGAATGCGGGTGGCGTTGGCGCTGATCTGGATACCCGCACCGACTTCAGTCAGTTCGGGGGCCTGTTCATATACATCGACGTCATGCCCGGCCTGCAATAGCCCGGCCGCGGCTGCCAATCCGCCGATTCCCCCACCGGCAATCAGAATCTTCTTTTTCATGGGTGTCCTCATTTTCATATCGTTGGGATCAGCCTGACATTTCGCACCGAAGCATGCGGCTGACGCGCATCACCTGTTCGGCGAACGTCCGATTTCCATAGAACGCCGCTCCAATCATATCTGCGCATCGGTGTTTCTTGGCTCTGCCATCGCTACACCACCACAATAGCCTGCGAGGGCGTGAGATTTCCAAGAGAATAGACTTCAGTCAGGGTATCGAAAAACTTATCGCTGCTTGAACTACCTAAAGCTTTCTCTCAAAATGCCCCGACGCATTCACTAGGAGGAAGACATGGATCTTCGCCAACTCAAGTATTTCTTAAAAGTGGTCGAGTTTTCCAGTTTCCGCGCGGCGGCGGAATCGCTGAACATCTCTCAGCCTGCCCTTGGGGCGCAGGTCAGAAAGCTGGAAGAAGAGCTCGAGGTTCAGCTGCTTACCCGGCATTCTCGTGGGGCCGAGGCCACCGATGCGGGGCGGCGGCTTGAAGAACATGCCCGCGCGCTACTTGAGCGCTCAGAATTGGCGCTCCGGGATGTGCGGCGGTTCTCTGGGACGCCCGGTGGCATCGTTAAGATCGGCGTCACGCCCTCGATTGGGCGCGCCCTGGCGCCGGAGTTACTTGAGTTCTGCGCGGATCGGCACCCCGATATCGAAGTCAACCTTACGCAGGGTTTCAGCCACGAGCTTGATCGAGCACTGCTGAGTTCGCGTCTGGATATGTCGTTTTCAACGAGTGAAATCAATGACGAAAAGTACGAATCCTTGCCTCTTCTGTTGCAAAAAACCTATTTGGTCGGAACGCCTGACGCCCTCTCGGGGCTGGAAACGCCTCTGCCGCTTCATGCGCTGCAAGACCTGCCCCTTGCAATGGATGCGCGGGACGAGCAGCGGACGCATTTCCTTCAGGATCTGGCGGTGCGCCAGGGGGTCCGCCTGCGCAACGTCCGCTCGCCGATCCACTCTATGAGCATTCGGCGCGAGACCGTATTGTCCGGGAGTTGCAGCACAATTGTGCCCTACGCGTTGTTCGCGCAAGAAATTTCGCAGGGGCTGTTCAGGGCCCTTGAGATCGACGAGCCCAGCCTCCACAAGGTACTGAACCTCAATACACGTACTGTCGAGACTATGATGCCGGCGGAAAATGTCATTCGACAGCTTGTTGTTGAACTTGTCGACAAGCACATTGCCCAGGGCGACTATGGCTGGACCATACCCTGAGCAGCCCCCCGCCGCCCCTGTAGGCTGGCGAGGTGTGACGGCCGATATTTTATGATAACTTTTTCCTAACTCTAACGGTTCTGCCTCAATCTGTGTGGCGCAGTGGCAGCATTCGGGCTCTGAGGAGTTCTGGTCCGGCGCGACCGTACATGGCGCGCTTGAGGGTCTTCAGGCGATTGACTTGGCCCTCAGCCTGACCGTTGCTCCACGGAAGTTCGATGGCATTGCGCACGGCCTCGATGTCGCGGTGCAGCGTGCGGGCAAAGCGCATGATTGGTGGGATGCCAGTCTCAATGGCCAGGTCGATCCATGCGTCCAGCGGGGCGGACTGGTCGCCGCGCAAAATGCCCTGAAACCGCATGGCAAGGCTCCGCATCGTGGCAAAGCTTGGCGATCCGGCCTTCAATGCATCTACCTTTTGGGCCTGGTCTGCGGTCAATTTGCGTCGCGGCTTGATACAGAGCGCCGCTGCGACAACCGGCGAAATGGCGTGACCGGTTTGCGGGTCCCGCACAGGCGCCAGGGGCAGCGGCGTGTCGGTCGGGCCTGCTAGAACGGTTTGTTCATCCCTTCGCCATCCGGCCAGCAGACGTTGCAAATGAGACAAGCTGCCCTCATAGCCATGGCGTTGAATTTCGACCAATAATTCCTGGCCGGACCGGATACCCTGTTTCCAGAGATCGGCCAGTATGCTCTCAAAATACCACGGCGACGTGGGCTTCAATGCAGCTCGGCGGCGGTCTGGTGGCGAGTCGGAGCTCAACCACTTCGCCACACTACGACGCGGGAAGCCGGTCCGACGTCCAATTTCGCTACAAGACAGCCCTTGATCACGAAGCGCATGGATGTTTCGGAAAATTTCCTCACGTGATTTCCGATGAGCAAGACGCGATCGCAGTAGATGATTGGCCGTGCTGATGTTTTCGGCATCTGACAATAGCGCCCGCCCGGTGGCGCGGCCATGCATATTCATCTGCTCTTCAATGGCCTGGCGCAGGTTCTGGACGAGATGGAAACGGTCTGCGACCTGCAGGGCTTGCGGTGCACCCTGACGTGCGGCCTTCGCATATCCGCCACAACGATCCCGACTGATGACTTCAATCTCAGGGTGCTGCCGCAGCCAGCTCGCACAGCTTTCAACGCTCCGATCCGGAAGAATATCAATTACGGTCTGCCGCTCGAGATCGACGATGATGGTTCCGTAAGTCTGCGACTTGCGCCAGCTCCAATCGTCGATGCCAATGACCGTTGGCGGCGGGGCGACGCTTTCCGCACACTTCTTGAGGTGTCGCAGCACCGTGTCATTGCTGACACCGACGCCTAAACGGCGCAAGAGCCGCTCGGCAGGCCGTCCACCCGTGGCGTGCCCCAGATGAACTACAATCTCATCAGCACGCGAAGTTCGACGTGCAAATGGACGCGCAATTGACGAGGTGTAGTCCGAAAAAGTCCGCCGCGGGCACGTGGAAGCGCGACATCGCCACCTGCAGACCCAGAGTGCGATTGTTACCTTGTCGCCAAGTGCAGGTAAATCCTGTAGCCGCCTTTGCCGCCACCCGTGACGACGCCGAGAATGCAAACCACAATCTGGGCAGATGCCTCTCGGTGCCAAAACACCGGATACAAGCCACCCGCCGGAATCACGTCGCTTAACGCCTTGAACCGAAACGTCGCTCCCGGGCGACCAGTGCTTTTTTGAAATCACGACTATCCCTCCCGAATGTTCCAAGCTCAGGATAGTTGCGCCACACAAATTGAGGCAGAACCCAATTAAGGGCTACGCGACATCTGCTTTTTGGGGTCCTTCAGCCCTTCGCGTCGCCAGATGCGCTCGACCCGCTTGTGGTTCACCAGCCAGCCCGCGTTGTTCAGCAGACCCGTCACCATCCGATATTCATAGCGCCCGTACTAATCGGCCAGCTCGATGATGTCGCCTGTCAAACGTGTCTCATCAACACAGCCCAGCGGAATTTTACACTGCGTGAATCGGTGCTGGGCCAAAGTACGGCAGGCGCGGCGCTCAGACACGCCCAGTTCCTGCCGAACTTGGTCAATGCACTTGCGGCGACGCGAAGGTTAAGAAGTTTCCCCTGGCTGCCTCGGTTGGAATGAGCTCGTCCAAGCTCAGATTAGACACCGCCCGTCTCAGCCTCTGGTTCTCTTTCTCAATCTCTCTCAGCCGAGCAAGTTGTGACCGCTGCATCCCGCCATAAAGTTTACGCCATCGATAAAACGTTTGCTGCGTCACGCCGATCTGACGCACCGCCTCGACAAGTGTCACACCTTGTCCCTGCAGCACTTCAACCTGTCGAAGCTTAGATACAATATCTTTCGGCTTCTCTCGTTTTGCAGCCATCGCTGATCCTCCAATCTATGGGACAAAGCTATCCCAGTTGGTGGACCACTTTCAGGGGGCTGCTCCAGAGTCACAGGTTCAATCCCTGTCATACCCGCCATTTTCTCAACTGGACGAGCGCTGAGCAGAGCCCGTATCCTGTGTTTGCGTTGGGCTGATTCTCTACGACTCGTTGATAAGAACTAGGATAAGATCAAGGATCTGATCGCTGTTGCGTTCGAGCATCATCATGTGTCCGTTTCCGGTGATGTCATGGTCGGGTAAGTATACAAAGCGGCTGATCATCCCCTGTTCCGTCAGGAAATCGCCGATAGCGGAGTCCGTAGCGGGGGGATGATCGGGGTCGCTGTCGCCGGTGACAATCAGAACCTGGGTCCCGGCCAGTGCATTTGGGGTCAACATTCGCAATTGCTGACCTTCGAAATTGACACGCTCCAGAAAAAGTTGTCGAGGGACTGCCTGCAGTCCGGCAAGGTAGCTGTCAGTGTGTTGACGGGGAAACTGCGTGCTTGAGCCTATGAGTTTGGCGCGGGCTGCCTCATGGCTGAGCACAACCGGCCCGTTCGGATGTACATCGAGTGGAACGCCGGCAAATTCCATGGTCAATCGATCCGGGCCTTGAGACATCAGTTTGGCGACTGGCTGGATGTTGCCAGGCGGGCCAGGCGCGATCGCGACCAAACGGCTGAGCCGGCCGGCCAGCAATTCGGCAATCCGCCAGCCAATGGCGCCGCCCATAGAATGGGTCCAGAGGATGATTTCGCCCTTGAGAGTTTTTACCGCCGCAGCTATCTGGTCGGCAACGAGCTGTCCCGTCAACTTTTCGGGCGGGACATAACCGCTGCGGCCGCACCCCGGCCAATCGACGCATATGACGCGATCACCGGTGCGAGCGAGCCGTAAAGCCCAACCTTCCCGGTTATCCGGCGTCCGCATCCAGCAGGCGCCAGTGTGCATGCCGCCGTGTACCATGACGTGGGTTCTTGCGAAATCGGTGTCAGCCGGGGCAATGATGTCGGCGTAAACGCAATCCAGCCCAAGGGGGCCGGATGTTTTGGACAGGCATGCGTCCTCAATCAATGCATTGGGACGCATCAGAGGACGCTGTCGATGGTGTCGGCCAATTCGCGTGGGCGTGTCATCATCGCCTGATGGCTGCCGGGACTTTCGGCGGTTTTGGGATTTTCCAGGCGGGACGCCATGTTGCGATAGACCTCAGCAGGCATGGCCATATCTTCTTTGAGGAAGATGTAGGCAGATGGGTGTTTCTTCGCCCAGAAGCTGTTGAGGCGGATCGGTTGATCGAGCCATCCCATCGGGGAGGGTATCAACCGCTGCGCAAGCCGGTCCAAGCTTTCCGCATTGGCGTCCTGCATGAAAGCTCTGCCCAACAACTCCCGGGTCATGGGGACCGTGTCGTCAGGAGATGCGCTGGCCATCGCGGTCAGACCTCCCACGAGTTCTGCGGGCAGTACATCATTTATGCATTCGCCATCGTGCAGGACCCAGGCGTCCACAAAGGTAATGTTTTTTACTGCATCCGGCATAGCGTCAGCCACCAATTGCGCCAGCGGGCCGCCGCCGCTATGTCCGACTATTGCGAACTCTGTCCAGCCTTGGTCCTTGATCCTGGCAATGAGGTCGTCGGCAATTTTGGAAATTGTCACCCCGGCCCTGTCGTCGTCCTTTTCGTGGCCCAACAATGTGGGGTGGAAGGTCTCATGGCCCTTCTCTTCAAGCGCTGCGGCGACGTCGTCCCACGCCCAGCCGCCCTGCCAGCCTCCATGCACCAATATGATTTTCATGATTACCTCCCATGGCGTTAAGATGTTATTCAGTGTATATATGATAGGATGAATTCGTTCCATATGCAACTATGAAATCCGATGAAAGCAAAAATGAGAAGGATGTGGGTTTACAGGACCGCGATGCGATCCTGAACGGTACTGAAATACCGTTCGCCTACAAAGCCTCCTATATTCTCAACTTCTATCGAGAGCCCTTATTCAGGGTTATTGAAAATGAGCTTGGCCTGAAGCGATCCGAGGCGATCTTGCTGCTTTTTTTGTCGTTTCGCGATGGCGTGGCGGCCCAGGAAATGTGCGATCTGACCGGTCATTCCAAGACCAATGTAAGCCGTGCAGTTAACGCGCTGAACAAAAATGGCATGATTACACGAGATGTCGATCCGGGTGATAATCGCCGTCAATTGCTCTACCTGACCGATCTGGGACGGCGTGCGTATAGTGCATTCATTCCCGAACTCATGGCCAGGGAGGCGTCCATGCTGGCGCCCCTTTCAAAGGCGGAGCGGCGGCAATATATGTCGCTACTGACGAAGATCGCTGGCGGCGTTCCAGGTTGGACTGGCAAGAGCGACGATCTGGATGCGAGCGCACGGCGCATGCGCCGTAAATTCGTCGATTAACCCCAAGCGTCAAAGGGGCACTTCTTATTGCATGTGCAGTGGGCGGCTATTTCCTTTGGAAACCTAGGACCTCACCCGTCAGCGATAAAAAAGCCGACATTCCAATCGGCGGTGACCAGTCAAGTGGGCAGAAAATTGCTGAAGAGTGGAACCGCAAGAGCATGCTCACCTAAAATCAGAGGCCATTTCGAATGACCGCTGTCGCGTTGCCCTTAAATCTGAGACACGACGCGTTCGGGGATATTTTTTGCCCTTAATTATGAGATTCCACTGCCATCGCGCCTATGCTTTTCGCGCGCTGCCGGGCGATGTAAACAACCGCGGCAAGCAGACGTGGCTCCTTATCGAAGGCGCGCAATAGAGCAACCCTTGCATAGTCGTCGATGCCGGAGCTTGAGATGGCCGCTTTGACCAGTGGACGGGATTGGGCTGCATCAATTGCAGCAAGGCCAAACAGCCTTACTTCCAGCCTGTGGCCCTGAAGAGCGTATAACGGATCTCCGCGGAAGGCCTTTAATGATATGGCAAAGGTGACCGCGCGCATTGCGCGCCGAAATTGCTTGGAGCTGCGTAATCGCGCGGCGTATTCAAGCCGCGCGGCGCCGTTGCGCGCACGATTTATCAGCTTTTCGGGCATCTGTTCGCCACTGGCCTTGCCGAGCGTCGGCACAAGTCTCGTCCCACAAACCTGGCAGTCGAATGCCCAGGCTCGCCTCCAATGCTTGAGCGAAAGGCCCTCTCTGGAACATTGCAGGCAATGCTGGAATGGTATCTGGGCCGTCAGCGAGGCTTCTCGTGTCGTCATTGCTGGGAAGGTCAAAGATCGCACAACATCTGGGTCAATCCGTGCGGCGTTGGCAATCTTCGCCGCCGCAGCCGCGTCGACGTTGAAGTTCAAGGCGGTGCCATGCGCGGTATCGATTCTGAGATGAGCCAGTAGTTCCGCATCATCACAGTAGTTGGCCGCCGCCAGCCTAGACAACCAACCTGACAACAACTCGTCGGGCAGCGGCGCGACAGTCTTGGGCAGCGGGTGCGGCTTCACACCCCGGACTTCTCGAGCCGCCGATGGGGGTTCGCATGGCGCGACCAAACCGGCGTCCATTTTGCGATTGCGTCATCGGTGATGCATTCATCACCTGTGACAATGGCGTCGATGGAAAGATCCTTGATCAGGGCGAAGATGCGCGAGGTCACCCCGCCGGTCAGCGCAAGTATCTGCTTTAGTGACTTGACCTTCAGATTGGATTTCTTCTCGAGGGGCATTGCCGCGATGAGTGTCTGGATCATGTCCGAGAACTCGGCGTCGTCGCGCCAGTTTGGAAGGTGATGTTCGTCCAGCCGCCTGGCAAGCTGGATATCACCACGGATGGCATCGACGGCCTCGCTGACCCCCAGGCAGACCAGCGACACTTCGAGTTCATTGCTGAGATACCGCAGAACATTGAGAAAGCGGCGCTGTTCGCGGTGGGTCCCGGCCAAGAGGTTGTGGACTTCGTCGATCATGATCATCCGCAGGCCAAGGTCGCGCAAGAGCGCGACGACACGGACTTCGAGGGAGGCCACATTTTGAGCGCGCGCGCTCAGTGCCGTGGCCGGTGCCCCGACGGTCGCCAGGATGTGCAGATAGAACCGTCGTTCGTCGGGAGCTGGTGGTGCTTGTAACAGTAACAGCGGCGTTCGCGTAATTCCCGATGCTGGGTCATATTCCGGTGCATATCTGCGCGAAAGATTGCGGGCGATCATCGTCTTTCCGATCCCGGACGCGCCATGCACAAGAAGGCCAGGCATACGGGTTTGCCTTGGCGCTTCGATCATACACTGCAAACGGTCCAGAACTTGTTCGGCCCGCGGAAAGCCAATCCAGATATCCGATTGAATGAGGGTGATCCGACCGTCTTCCTCTGTTTTTCCTGCCCTCAATTCACCATCTCTCCACCTTGAACAATGGGCGCGATGTATCACCCGTATCGATCGCGCGCAGCCCTTCGGTTGTCGAGACGGCCGAGTTGGCGCCCTCCAATGTCCCTTTTCTTTCACGGGATCGGCGTTCGGCCCTCGTCAGGCTCCGGCTTTCAGACTCGATTTGGCGTTGCTGTCGGATCAGCTCAGCCAGGACCAGCTCATTGGACCCGGACTTGCCAAGGGCACGGGCATTCCTCATGGCTTCGCGATATTCCCAGAGCGACACAGGCGGAATTTCCAGGTTTCGGTACCGAGCTTCGACGTATCGGTCATTATCCAGTTCGACCCAGATCACCGAGAGGTCGCGAGGGTCGTAGCGGACGACCACCTTTCCATCCCCGCGCCCGATGTGGCCTGCAAGCGCATCGGACCAGTACCGTATCTGGAACAGATGGATGCCGTCACGCCTGACCTTGCGCAGTTCACTTGGCAGAAAGCTCACCCGAAAGGCTTCAATCTCGAAGGGGATATCGCCCATCATTTGCTCTGAGAGCGCCTCCCATTTGGCAACGGGCGTGCAGCCAAGACTTGAATGAATGCTGTTGTTGTAGCGGCAGATTTCCAGAGCAAACCAGCGATCGAAGTCGCTTAAGGTCATCGTGGCCATGCCCTCGGCGTCATAGTCGCCCTTGGCCACGACCGAGGATTGCGTTGTTCCAGGCAACAGGTGCACGGCCCCCATCATCGTGCCGATCAATCGTTCGATGTGCCCTCCGAAATGAGGACTGCCTGGCGGCCGATAGACCAGATCGATCCCCCATTCCGCACATGCCGACCGAAAGGCATGCGACCGGAAATCGCGCCCGTTATCGACGTGGATGCTATGCGGTTTACCCTGCGCGGGCCAAGGAACATTGCGCACCAATTCCGCCAGAAGTTCCGCCTTGGGGGCCACAGCCTGTGTCAGGCAAAGCGCCACCGACAGACGCGAAGGTGCCTCGAGAGAGGTGTAATATCCGGTCACCATCCGCGTTGCGACGTCGATCGCCAGCGTGACCCAAGGCCGCCCAATTGGTTTGCGTTCAAAACTGTCGACGAGAATGATGTCCGCAGGCGTATGGTCGATTTGCACGACCTCCAGTGGCCGGTTTGCCTTGTTGTCGCCTACGACCGGCGCAAATTTCTGGCGGGCCGCCTTTGCGCCTTCGCGTGCCTTGGCAATTTCACGGGCATCCATTGCATCCAGCCTGCGCTGAACCGTCCGACGTGTCGGCGGTTGCAAGCCCTGCTGCCAGCACGCGCTTCGGATTTCTGTCACGATGCGCGACAGGCTTGGGCGTTCCCGCCGTAAGAAATAACGGCGAAGATGTTCTTCGATCACCGCTTCCACCTTGCCGGATATCAAGGTTGTACCAGTCGGGCGGCCCCGTTTCCGAGAAGCCAGCGCGCTGGTGCGCCCACCCTCTTCGGCCAGACGCTTTATCCAGCGCCAGACAGTCGCCCTGCTGACACCAAGCTCCCAAACGGCGTCATTGATGCCACTTTCCAGACTGCCAGTTCCTTTGAGATATGCCTGAACAAGCGGACGCAGAACGGCCGCCCTGCGCGCCTCCTCAGCACCAGCGGCAACGAAGTCTTCGCGATCATCATCCATCAATATTTGCCACACGAAGCTGCGAACCCTGTCTCAGGTTTAAGGGCAAAAATATCGGATTTAAAGGCAAAATATCATATTTAAGGGCAAAGCAAGGCCGTTGATTTCGTTGGATTTCTCATCTCACAATTAAGGGCTACGCGACAATCGCCGCGGTCAAATGTGACCCAGGCAATTTTTCCTGCTTGGGCATCGGGTGCGGCGGGTGTTGCCAAGAATGGCGCGGCCGCGACCGCGAGTGCCGCCAGCGCCAGCCCAAAGGGCCAGCGAAGAGATCTTGGCACCCAGGGCGATGCCGCTATGAAGAGCATAACCGCACCGAGAGATGCAACTGTTAGGGCCGCGCGCGATCCAGCAACGCCGAGCAGGACATAGAACAGCCATGCCGCGGTACCCATCAGGAGGATGCCAAGGCCGGCTTTCAAGGCGATCATCCAGCGGCCGGGCTTGGGCACGAACCGAACAACGTTCGGCACGATGGCCACCAACAGATATGGGCTGGCCAGACCTAACCCGAGAAAGGTGAAAACGACAGCGATGTCTATCACCCGCCCCGCAAGTGCGAATGCGATAGCTGTTCCAAGAAACGGCGCGGAGCAGGGAGTAGCCATGACCGCCCCGAAAAATCCGGTGGCAAAATCCGCTCCATACCCGGCCGTACCTCCTGCTTTCATCAACCGCGTTGTCAGGGCGGCAGGCAAAGAGAATTCGAACAGTCCAAACAGGTTTGCGGTGAACAGACCAAGGATCAGGAGCATCAGAACCAGGAACGTTGGGCTCTGGAACTGGAGCCCCCAACCGACGGCAACGCCAATCTTTTGCAATGCGAAGAGAACAGCCGCGAGTGCCCACATAAAGACCATGACTCCGGCGGCGGCGGCCAAGAAGCCTGCCCTGACTTGGGCATTGCCGCGTCCTTCGGATTTCAGGGCAGAAGATAACTTGATCGACAGAACAGGAAGCACGCAAGGCATGGCGTTCAGGATCAAGCCCCCAAGAAAAGCGATGATGGCGATCCAGATCACTTGATCAATGCCGGGGACCACCCGATCAATACTGAAAGGGGGAGTTGGGGCGGTTGTTGCCCGATCTGGCGTGACGGTGAGGGCGTGATCCGGCCCGTCCGTCACGGTTACCCGTGGCGGCGCGTCTGTATCTGCCATGTAGGCAAGAATTGGGAATTCAGCCCAAAGCGTTCGCCCGCTTGCCCCAAGGCGAATGTCGGGCTTCCCCAACGTGTTGCCATCACCAATTTCAGGAAAGACGTCCGGGGTTTTGAAGGCAGTCGTGGCAGCTATTTCTATCGTTAGGCGGGTGAAATCATCGTTTATATGGGATGTGGCGGCGGTCACGCCTGCCGCTCCTCCTTCCGCCGGAACGCGTGCGAGAAATGCCCCGATACGATTAGCCGAGACTTGATCGATTGAGTTCCCCTGAGGCAACGAAAGTGCCAAGTCAAAATCCTGGGGGACACAAACTGCTGAGCAGGTCAAGAGCTTGACGTTTGCTCTGAGTTCGACAGGTTCCCCAGGATCCTTCAGGGTGATCTGAAGTGGAAAGACAACCTCATCATGATAGCCGAAGTTTTCGATGCCAAAGGCAGTGAACCGCTCGGGCGCAGGCCATAGGAAATCAACGCCCGCGACATTCGTCGACCCGCTCCAGTCGATCTGTGGCGGAATGCCAACCTCGCCAGGCGAACGCCAATAGGTTTTCCATCCGTCAGCAAGGTTCAGATCCAGACCGGCGGAGAGCGTTTGAGCTTCGGCGGAAACGGCATCCTCGGCGGAGATCAGCCGCGCTTCCACCGCAGTGACCTTGTGGGCGACTGATACCTCGGCCGTTGCAGCAAAGGGGATCAAGAGCCAGAACATTGCGGCAGCGAGGGTACCGCAGAAAGCAAGACGGATTGGCGAGCGCCAGATGGTCATCGCACTATCTCCAGGCTTTGAACTTGAGTGGCAACAAAGCCTGATCGGCCGTTTACACAATCCAACTGGCCCACACCGTTGGAGATAGGCCCTGCCAGACGACATCCATTGGGCAGCTCCAGCTCTGGTGACTTTGTCGACAAAGTTGGCGGCGGGTTTGTCGGGCACAGGACTGGTCCGCCGGAACAAGCGCTCACGAAAATCGCTCCCAAGAAGACAGTCGCCAGCCGCGCTCTTGTTCTCATTTCGACTTACCGCCGGACGGCGCTGTCGGTCATATCTTCAATCAGCACTGGCTGGGGGGCGGTCTTCTTGTGCTTGTCGCTTCCATGGCATGAACGCCCCATCATCTTGTGCATCACAAAATGGGCGCCAACGCAGAGCACCAGAGGCGCAAAGACGGTAGCGTTTGCCCAAAGGCCTGCGACGGTGCCTCCGCCAATCAGGAAAGCTGCGATGGGTAGAAGCATGACAGCACAGCAAGCCATCATGCCCCAGTGCATCAACTTTCCGTGGCGATTGCCACCTGACTCGCTATCCTCTTGCATGGAATCCACCTCTGATTTTGGTCAACGTATCCTGTTTAGCTTGATCTCCCGCTGGAAGGTCAAGGATACACTTCGATACAAATCTTGCGGCCTGTTGCGGTTGAGATTCAGCCCCATCTGAGCAATGCCTGTCTCGTCCAATTGAGTAACCAAGGACGAACAAATGGCAGAGAGACCGAGTTTGAACAGGCGGAGCCTGATTGCAATTTCAGGCGCATTCTTGATGACCCCCCACACTCTCCGGGCGGAAGAGGCTGGTGTGGTAAGACGCAATATCTCGTCGTTCGTTCTCCACAATTGGCGTGATCACTTTGACCGTCTCGGGAAGGGCATCATCATTTCGGATACTGTCACAAAGGTGCTCCAACACTGGACAGAAGATGAAGAGATGTGAACCGCTCCGGGTTTGCCGGAGGCTCCAACTCTTGAGTAGGATGGAGCATCATGAGCAAGACAACGAACAAATATTCCCCTGAAGTGCGCGAGCGAGCGGTTCGTATGGTTTTGGACAACGCCGGTCAGCATGAGAGCCGCTGGCAAGCGATCGTATCGATCTCGGCGAAGATAGGCTGTTCGACGAACACGCTGAATGACTGGGTCAAAAAGGCAGAGATTGATCGTGGCGACCGTGCTGGGGTCAGTACCGAGATGGCCGAGAAGATGAAGGCGCTGGAGCGCGAGAACCGCGAACTCAAGCAGGCGAATGAGATCCTGCGGAAGGCGTCGGCGTATTTTGCGATGGCGGAGCTCGACCGCCGACCGAAGTCATGATCGCCTTTATCGACGATTATCGTGGAGAGCTCGGGGTCGAGCCGATCTGCAAGCACCTGCCGATTGCCCCGTCCACATACTACGATCATCTGGCCAAACGGGCCGACCCTGATCTGCGCTCGGATCGGTTCAAGCGCGACGACGAGCTTCGCCCCGAGATCGAGCGCGTGTTCGATGAGAATTACAAGGTCTATGGCGTGCGCAAAGTCTGGCGCCAGATGCGGCGGGAAGGATTTGATGTGGCCCGATGCACGATAGCCCGGTTGATGAAGGATTTGGGCCTGCAGGGCGTCATCCGGGGCAAGCCGCATAAAACGACGATCCCTGACAAGAAGCAGCCGTGCCCGATGGACAAGGTAAACCGGCAATTCCGGGTGCCGGCACCGAACATGCTCTGGGTCAGCGATTTCACCTATGTCGCCACCTGGCAAGGGTTCGTTTATGTGGCATTCGTGATCGACACGTTCGCGCGCCGGATCGTTGGGTGGCGCGTCAGCCGCACGGCTCACACAGGCTTCGTTCTCGACGCTTTGGAACAGGCTGTTCATCAGCGGCAGCCTGGTGTGGGACTGATCCATCACTCAGACCGCGGATCGCAATACCTGGCGATAAAATACACCGAACGCTTGGCCGAGGCAGGAATCGAACCCTCGGTCGGCAGCGTCGGTGACAGCTATGACAACGCTTTGGCCGAGACAATCAATGGTCTCTTCAAGGCGGAGGTCATCCACCGCCGTGGCCCGTGGCGCAGTCTGGACGCCGTGGAATACGCCACTCTGGAATGGGTCGACTGGTTCAACAATCGCCGCCTCCTCGAGCCCATCGGGAACATCCCACCAGCGGAAGCAGAGGCAAACTTCTACGCAGCTCTGGTAACTAAGACCATAGCCGCATAACTTAAACCAAACAGCCTCCGGCAAACCCGGAGCGGTTCAATGCGGATTTACCCGACCTCTGTTCCCTTGACTGATGAATTGACGAAGCGCGGGTATACAGAAGTTGTCGAGAAACGGGAAAATCCAGGTTGGGCGCCGACCCCTTCAATGCGTGAACGCAACCCGGAATGGCCAGCCTATGTGCCTGGAGGAGATCCCTCCAATCCTTTGGGAACGCGTGCGCTCTATCTGTCGTGGCAATACTACAGGATCCACGGAACTCAAGACACGCGGAAAATCGGGCGTAGATCATCAAACGGCTGCATCGGCCTTTACAACGAACATATAGAAGAGGTCTTCGACCGCACGCCGGTCGGGACGCAGGTTAAGTTGATCTGAACGGATCACATGCAGGAGAGTAAAACACTATGAATTTCTGGGGATGGTTCGTTGGCGGGTTCTTCGTGCTCGGCCTTGGAGCGGTCGGTTGGCAGGCGTTGCAGCCGGCCCCGGCGCAGACTGCTCAAGGACACTCAATGGTTCCGCCGGACACGAGCGGCATACCTCAGGGCGCGCCCATTGCCAATGTACTCCTTCCAGCTGAATTCTCTCCGCAAGCCCAAATGGGGCAACGCGCGTTCGAGGCAAAATGCGCCAGCTGTCATGGTGAAAATGCCGCAGGCCAGAATGGGGTCGCTCCTCCGCTTGTTCACAAAATCTACGAGCCGAACCACCATTCGGATGCCGCGTTCCTGAATGCGGCGCAAAACGGCGTCCAATCTCATCACTGGAATTTTGGCAATATGCCTCCCGTTGAAGGCCTCACCCAAGGTGATGTGAAGATGATTGCGGGATACGTGCGCGAACTGCAGCGCGCGAACGGGATCAACTGACTTTGGTCGCCAGGCTGAACATATTCCGTAGCGCGATCCAGATTCTCCTGTTGGTCTCGATCGCGTTATTTGTCGTCCTCCCGGCGGGATCTCTCGATGCAATTGGCCATGAAACGGTCGCTGCCAAAGTTTCCGAACGAAGTGCGCAAAAACATCAGACCTCTCATGAGGAAGATGCAGATAATCTTCTCCCCGGGCATTGCGATCCGGGGCCGGACTGCTCGAAAAATATGGTAATTGTCATTTTATCAGCTCCGAGAGCTTCGACCAACTTGTCGCAATTGCCTCGCGAACATCCAGATCAGAGCTTTTCTAACCGGAATGTCCTAAGGGACACCCCGCCTCCCAAACACCTATCCTGACCTAGGGGCAACCACGCCTCATCAAATTAAATCTATCAAGCATGGAAATACAGGATACGGAACGATGAAAAGCAAACTGATGATCGGCCTCTTGGCTGGAACGACAATGGCCGCAGCTGCATTTGCACATGGTGGCGCGGAAGGTGTCGTCAAAGAACGCATGGACGGCATGATGGCCATGGGGCAATCGGTCAAAGAACTGGCTCCGATGATGCGTGGTGAAATCACCTATGATGCTGAAGCTGTTCGTACGGGAGCACGCGTCTTTGTCGAACATAGCGAAGGCATGACCGAATTGTTTCCCGAAGGGTCTGCTGGGAAACCGTCCGAAGCAAAGTCCGAGATCTGGTCGGATTGGGAAGAATTCAGTGCGCTCGCAGAGCAGCTCAAGGTGGTTAGCGAAGGTCTTGCCGAGGCCGCCGACAACGGGCTTATGGCGTCAGGTGCGGGAATGGATGCAGGCTCCATGATGGGCACGCAATCCCCCGGAAGCATGATGGGAGCTTCGTCCATGATGGGAACTTCGTCAGGAAGCCCGATGATGGACTATGCCTCGATGCCCGCAGATGGGGCATTCAACATGGTGACCCAGACATGTTCGGCATGTCACGCGAAATTCCGCTACGAGGCGAAGTAAAGATGTGCCGGATGAAAAAACTGGTCTTTGCTGCAGGGGCGCTTTGCGCCCTTGTGGTCGGCGGCCTTGTGATCTGGCCGATTGGCAAGGTGCCCGCGTCGATCACGCAAACGGGTGATGTCCAGCGCGGCGCCTATTTGGCTCGCGTATCCGGGTGCATTTCATGCCACACCAATTCAGAGGCTGGCGGCGCCGCACTCGCAGGCGGCGCGGGGCTGGCGACAGATTTTGGCACGTTTTTTCCGCCCAATCTGACGACAGACAAAGAGAACGGCATCGGGGGGTGGACGGTTGAGCAGTTCGCCAAGGCGGTTCGCCAGGGCATTAGTCCTAGCGGAGAGCCGTATTATCCCGCTTTTTCCTATCCGTTCTATGCGGATTTCACGGATCAGGACATTGCCGACCTTTGGGCAGCTTTCCAGACCGTGCCACCAGTCGCCGAGGCAGCGCTTGAGCATGATGTCAAGTTTCCTTTCGATCAGAGATGGGGCCTGAAGCTATGGCGGGCGGCCTATCTCTACGATCCACCCACGGAACCCATTGACGAGAAAAACGCACAATGGAACCGCGGTCGCGAGCTGGTTCGAGGTGCAGCACATTGCGGTGCTTGCCACACGCCACGCAATATCGGAGGCGGGCGCCTGCTTGACGCGGTTTTTGCTGGAAATGAGGCATTGCCAGGGGGGAGCAAGGCGCCTTCGATCACGCCGAACTCTCTGGCGGAACGCGGCTGGACCGTTTCCAACCTCGCCTATGCGTTGCGTACTGGCGTGACGCCGTCAGGCGACGCTTTCGGCGGCAGCATGGTGGAGGTCGTGCAGGGCAATACGCGCTTTTTGTCCCCCGATGATCTGGAAGCGATGGCCGTGTACTTGCTTGATGGTGACGAACCTCGAGCCGACCGGGTCGCTCAGGGCGAGGGCGCCGCTGCTAATAAAGACATGTGACTGCAATAGAGACAATGTGTGAGCCAAAACTGGCTCGCACAACAAACGAGAACGAAATGACACACACCAGAAGAGCATTCATTCAATCGGGGTTGGCAATGAGTGCGTTGAGCTTCTTCCCCAAGGCCGGATCTGCAGCCACCCCTGAATTTCAGGTGATGACAGCGCAAAGTGGCGCCGTACAACTCGCCCCTCCGGACTACCCCAAGACGGAGATTTGGGGCTATGACGGAAAGTTTCCTGGCCCCGTGATCCGTGTTCGGCAGGGCGCGCGTCTTCAACGTCGGCTCGTCAACAAGTTGCCGCAGGCGACGTCCCTGCACTGGCATGGCGTGCGGATATCAAATGCGATGGACGGCGTGGCCGGGCTCACCCAAGATGCCATCCCCACAGGCGAAACCTTCGACTACGATTTTGCCGTTCCAGATGCAGGAACTTTTTGGTTTCACGCGCATAATCGCTCCGTCGAACAGGTCGCTCGTGGGCTCTACGGAGCGTTGATCGTCGAAGAACCGATAGCCCCGGATGTTGATCGCGATGAAGTCCTTATTCTTGACGATTGGCTCCTCAACCCGGAGACCGCACAACTCGACCCAGATTTTGAAGCCGTTCATGATCGTAGCCATGCAGGCCGACGTGGCAACTTTGTCGCCACCAACGGAAGCTTCAATTCTACGCTCAACGTGAGCCAGGGTGAGCGGATGCGGCTTCGGTTGATCAACGCGGCAAATGCCAGGATCTTTGTTTTGGGCCTGTCAGGTCTAAAGGGGTGGGTGATGGCGTTCGACGGAATGCCACTGGTGACGCCGAGTGAGATCAGCGAACCGATCATCCTTGGGCCGGGCCAACGAGCGGATTTGTTTGTCGACGTCATTGCGGATGAAGGGGAAAGTGCTCATCTGGTGCGGCTTGAAGACGGCCAGGGATTTGCCCAAACCGAGTTTCGCGTGACCGGCACTTTGGCCTCCGCTGTGCGGGATGTCCCCCAAGTTCTGCCACCGAACCCTAATATGGATGTGCCGGGACTGGAGCAGGCGAGACGCATCAGGCTCAACATGGAAGGCGGGGCAATGGGCAACCTTGACGCAGCCATACTTGAGGGTGAGCGAAAAACGTTCCGCCAACTGGTCGACGCGAACCAGTTCTGGGCTTTCAATGGTACCGTGGGCATGACCGAGAAGCCACTGGCTAGCCTGTCACGCGGTGAAACAGCGCGAGTGGAGATCTACAACGATACATCCTTCCCCCACGCCATGCATTTGCACGGGATGCATTTCCGGGAGGTGCTGGAGGGCGGTGAAGTTGGTCCCCTGCGGGATACCTTGCTGATGTTCGGTGGCGAGACTCGCGAGATCGCCTTCGTTGCCGACAATCCGGGAAAGTGGCTGTTTCACTGTCACATGCTCTCGCACGCGGCATCCGGCATGATGACGTGGCTGGAGGTCGCATGAGATCAGCTTACCTGGCGGTAATTTCATCCATTGGCCTGATTGGGCTAGGTGCAACCTGGTGGTTCAGCGGCAATGCCTCCCAGGGTTCTTCCCCGTTTGACGACGTCAATATCGAACTGGGGCAAGCTCTCTATTCTGAAAACTGTGCGTCCTGCCATGGCGCCAATCTCGAAGGGCAACCAGACTGGCGAAGCCCTGGTTCAGATGGCCGCCTGCCCGCGCCGCCGCATGATCGCAACGGTCATACCTGGCACCATAGTGACCAGATTTTGTTCTCCTACACCAAGCTCGGGGGGGCGGAACTGATGCGACAACAGGGCTCAGATTTCGACAGTGGCATGCCGGGCTTCGCCGGCAAACTCACAGATCAGGAAATTTGGAACATTCTCGGCTTCATTAAGTCGACCTGGCCAGAGCGAGAGCGCAATGCTCAGGCCGCACGCACAGCAGCAGAACAAGAGGGATAATGGACATGATTTTCAGAAATTTGATGCTCGTATCGTCATTTGCCTTACTTCCAATGGCAGTGCAGGCCGCAGACCTGGACGAAGCGCGGGTCAAGGAACTTGTATATGAGGCTATCCGCGAGAATCCGCAAATCATCATGGAAGCAGTCGAAATACTTCAACGTCAGGACGCCGAAGCCCAGGCACAAGCGCAGGCAACCGTCTTGCGCGATCAGCGACAATTGCTCGAGCAAGACCCGAATGCACCGGTTCTCGGCAATCCCGATGGGGATGTGACCGTTATCGAATTTTTCGATTACAACTGCCCATATTGTCGCCGCGCTATGCCGGAAGTTCTGGCACTGCTGGAGGCTGACCCCAATGTGCGTCTGGTCTATCGCGAATGGCCAATTCTCGGGGACGGATCCGTGTTTGCAACCAAAGCTGCACTCGCATCGCGGCTGCAAGGCAAGTATGAGGCATTCCACTGGGCCCTAATGGGTATGAACGGCCGGGCGGAAGAAGCAAGCGTTCTCAGGATAGCACAAGAGGTCGGTCTCGACATCGAACGCCTTCAAACTGACATGGAGCGCCCCGAAATTGAAGAGCATATCGCGACCTCGATGCGGTTGACGCAGTCGCTCGGCTTCAGTGGCACGCCTTCATTTGTGATCGGCGACAATCTGGTTCCAGGCTTCGTGGAAAGCGATAAGCTCACGGAACTGGTCGACAACGTGCGGGCGTCGGCAAACTAGCACTCTGCGGTGGGTTCTGACATCACGCCCGATGAGCAATGATGCAGGCGAATGAGTCGGAGCCCCTACAGACCAAAAGACCTAGGCACGGCCTACCACTGAAAGAGGCGGCGAGAAGATGACTTACCTTTGGTATCTTATTGCTGCCTTTGCCGAGATCGCTGGATGTTTTGCTTTCTGGGCATGGTTGCGGCTCGATCGTTCGCCGCTTTTGGTCGGGCCAGGTCTGGTAAGTTTGGCACTCTTCGCATGGCTTTTGACGCGCGCAGAAAGCGAAATGGCCGGTCGGGCATATGCAGCTTACGGGGGCGTCTACATAGCGGCGTCCATGATCTGGATGTGGCTAGTGGAGGGGAGCCGACCGGACCGCTGGGACATTGCAGGCATTCTTCTTTGCCTCCTAGGCAGTGCTCTCATCCTGTTGCCTTCGCGCTCATGATCTGCGGAACCTCAGAAAACCAGGCAAATCCGTCGCTAGAAATCGCTAGGTCATCGCACCCGTCACGACGGGTGCGATGACCCATAGATTAGGCAGTCACGGTATTTTCGTACCCAGCTTCACGAAGCAGGGCCGTCAGCCGTTCTGTTGACAGTGCACCTTCAACAGAAACCGTGCGGGCCGGAATGTCGCAAGATACGCTCGCATTTGCGTCAGCTGCCTTGATCGCCTTTTCGATCGTACTGGTGCAATGACCACAACTCATGTCGGGAACGTTGAATTTCATGTCGATGTCTCCTCTGTGACAGCTTGTTCAGTGCAGATGGGGCTTCCAGTGGGGGGAAGGTCAAGGGTCTCCGTAGATTTTTAAAGCGAAGCCAGGAAAGTTCAAATTGGGTATTGACCTTCCAGTCACTGGAACTCCTATTTGGGGTGTCAAATGGGATTCCAGGAGACTGAAATGACAGATCAATCCAAAGTGACACTCTCGATTGAAGGAATGTCTTGCGCCTCATGCGTAGGGCGCGTGGATCGGGGCCTAGCCGCGTTGAGGGGAATATCCGATGTCTCGGTGAACCTCGCGAACGAGACTGCGCGTTTCAGCGTGGATGGTTCGTCCCACCTGCAAGATGCGGTCCAAGCCCTGAAAGATCTCGGGTATCCAGCGCGAACGGCATCCGTGACGCTGAACATCGCGTCCATGTCATGTGCTTCTTGTGTCGGGCGCGTCGATAAGGCACTTGCCTCGGTTCCCGGCGTGTTGGAGGTCAACGTTAATCTTGCGGCGGAAAATGCGCGCATCACATATCTTGAGGGCATGACCGACCCTGTGGCCCTCATCCGTGCATCCGAGCAAGCCGGATATCCAGCCAGCGTGGCCGAGGCCACGGCAACACAGGATCGCACTTCGCGAAAAGAAGAGGAAGCGCGCGGGTTGGCACGCCGGGTGGCACTGGCCGCAGCACTCGCTTTGCCGGTTTTCCTGATGGAAATGGGCGGGCACCTGATCCCGGCCGTGCATATGGCGATCAACAATACCATAGGACAGCAGGCCAGCTGGTTGATCCAGTTCATCCTCACAACGGCTGTGCTCATTGGGCCCGGCCGACAGTTCTATCTGAAAGGGTTTCCGGCCTTGCTGAAAGGTGCTCCAGACATGAACAGTCTGGTCGCCGTCGGCACAGGCGCAGCTTATCTTTATTCAGTTGTCGCAACGTTCTTCCCGTCGCTGATGCCCGAGGCCGTCCGCGCTGTCTACTTCGAGGCCGCCGCGGTCATCGTGGTCCTGATCCTGATCGGGCGCTGGCTCGAAGCGCGAGCGAAAGGGCGAACAGGGGCTGCAATCGAGAAGCTGCTCGGCCTACAGGCTCGTACGGCGCGTATTTTGCGTGACGGCGATGCGGTCGAGGTCGAGATCGATGCCTTGCGCACCGGAGATCTGATTGTTGTGCGCCCCGGAGAACGACTCGCCGTGGACGGTGAGGTTGTGGACGGCGAAAGCCATGTCGATGAAAGCATGATCACCGGGGAACCCGTGCCGGTCGGCAAGTCGGCTGGTGATCCTGTCACGGGCGGTACGGTCAATGGCGCGGGCAGTCTGACCTATAAAGCAACGCGTGTTGGTGCGGATACCACGTTGTCCCAAATCATCCGCATGGTCGAAGATGCGCAGGGCGCCAAGCTCCCCATTCAAGGGTTGGTGGATCGGATCACGCTTTGGTTCGTCCCCGCTGTGATGACCCTCGCCGCCTTGACGATCCTTGTCTGGCTAATATTCGGCCCTGATCCCGCCCTCACCTATGCGCTGGTCGCGGGTGTCTCAGTTCTCATCATTGCTTGTCCCTGCGCGATGGGACTGGCGACGCCGACGTCGATCATGGTCGGGACCGGTCGCGCTGCTGAAATGGGCGTGTTGTTCCGCAAGGGGGATGCTCTGCAAGCATTGGGGGACGTCAAGGTTGTCGCTCTGGACAAGACCGGCACCGTCACCGCCGGACGTCCCGCGCTGACCGACCTTGTGCTGGCGGAAGGAGCCGAGCGCTGCACCGTTCTTGCGGCAGTCGCATCGGTCGAAGCCAGATCAGAACACCCGATCGCCGAAGCTATCGTGCGCGGCGCGCAGGCGGAAAACATCAGACTGTCGGAACCGAGCGCGTTTACTTCGATTACAGGGTATGGCGTGCGCGCCATCGTTGACGGGGCCGAGGTTGTTGTCGGAGCTGACCGAATGATGCAGCGCGAAGGGATCGATCTTGGTGAACTCGCAGAGGCTGAAACTATGCTCGCACGGCAAGGTCGCACCGCACTCTTCGCCGCAATCAATGGCAAGGCGGTGGCTGCGATTGGCGTCGCCGATCCGGTCAAACCCTCGAGCCGAGCCGCGATTGCCGCACTGCACAGTCTGGGTTTGAAGGTGGCAATGATTACCGGCGACAAACGCGAAACGGCAGAAGCAATTGCCGAAGAGACTGGTATCGACCACGTGATCGCGGGGGTCTTGCCCGACGGCAAGGTGGCGGCACTGGAAAATCTGCGCCAGCAGGGCACATTGGCCTTTGTTGGCGATGGCATCAACGATGCACCCGCGCTCGCCCACGCGGATGTTGGCATCGCCATCGGCACTGGCACGGATGTGGCGATCGAAAGCGCAGATGTCGTATTGATGTCCGGTGATCTTCGCGGCGTTGTGAACGCTTTCGAGATCTCGCGACACACCATGCGAAACATCAAACAGAACCTTGGTTGGGCCTTTGGTTACAATGTGGCTTTGATACCCTTGGCCGCCGGAGCGCTTTATCCGAGTTTCGCCGTGCTGCTGTCACCGGTCGTCGCTGCCGGTGCGATGGCACTTAGCTCGGTCTTTGTCTTGACGAACGCCTTGCGGCTGCGGCGCGTAAGACCGGCGATGGACGAGCGCCAAGAGTCTGGGCGGGTGGAGGACTTCGCCCCCGTCCCGGCCGAGTGAGAGGAGGCAGAAATGAACATTGGTGATGTTGCCGAGCGGTCAGGAGTGCCGGCCAAGACCATTCGCTACTATGAGGATATCGGTCTAGTAACACCTTTGCGCGCTGCAAACGGGTATCGAAGCTTCAGAGAGATCGATTTTCATAAGCTGGCATTCATCGGACGAGCGCGAGCCTTGGGATTTACAATCGAAGACTGCCGTACGCTTTTGGCGCTCTATAACGATGACAATCGAGAAAGTGCGCAGGTAAAGGCCGTCGCAGAGGAGCACCTGCGCCAGATTGATGAAAAGATCTCTAAACTCATGTCGATGAAAGAAACTCTTTCGTCTCTCGTGCACCAGTGTGCTGGCGATCACCGACCGGATTGTCCAATTCTTGCGGATCTTTCTGTCGTAGACGACGCAACTTTCTCATGATCTCCGACGACGAATGAAATCGCGCGCCCTGCGAGACAGGGCGCGCGACCTGTAGTTACTGCACCAGCTCTGTAATAGTCAGCTTGCCATTCACACGGTCGGCAACGAAGTTGATCTGTGCGCCTTCACTCAGCCCTTCCAGCATCGCGGGATCGGCGAGAACGAAGACCATTTTCATTGCTGGCATGTCGAGGTTTTCCAGCGGGCCATGGTCGACAGTAATCTTGTTCCACTTGGCATCGATCTTGGTCACCGTGCCCGAGGACATGGCACTATCGCTAGCAGCAATTGCAGTTCCAGCGGTCATCAGAAGGGCAGCGGCGAGCGTCAAAAATTTGGTCATGATTGGTTTCCTTTGATTTGAGATCAGTTGACAGTAAGGGCGCCGTGCATGCCGCCTTCATAGTGGCCGGGCAGCAGGCAGGCGAATTCGAAGTTGCCGGCCTTGTTGAAAGTCCAAAGGATCTCCGCCTCTTCACCTGGTTCAAGGCGCACAGCGTTAGGGTCGTCATGTTCCATCTCAGGGAACTTGGCCATCAGCTCTTTGTGTTCAGCGTTTTGTGCCATCGAATCCATCACGAACTCGTGGGTTTCCTCACCCATGTTCGTGATGCGCAGGCGCACGGTTTCACCCTCAGAAAAAGTCATTTCCGAGGAGGGTTCGAAGACGAACGGTGCGTCCTTGTCGTAGTCCTCACGCATTATCACATCGATGGTTCGCGTGGGTTCATGGCCATGCATCGCAGGCATGCCGATGGCCATTTGACCGTTGCCGTGCCCGGCGTCCGCAATTGCGAGGGCGGGAATCAGGGCCAGCCCCAATGTCAAAAGTGCAGTTTTCATGAGCGTGTTTCTCCTGTGCTCTGGCATCAGCCCTGCCGCACGCCGCCGCGCGGCGTGATCACGGTTTTCGGACTGGTGTTGTATGCATGTTCGGGCAGCTCGCCCGTCCATTCGTAGGCCTGTGTTCCGGGCGGGTTGTCGTACCAGCCAGGATCGCTGTAATCGTCGCGGTCGATGCCCTCGCGAACCTTCACCACGCTAAACATGCCACCCATTTCCAATGGGCCATGCGGCCCCCATCCGGTCATCATCGGCACGGTGTTCTCGGGGATCTCCATCGACATCTCGCCCATATCCGCCATACCCGCCGTGCCCATCGGCATGTAGCCAGGCTGCTGGCGGCGGATCATTTGGGTCAGGCGGGACTTGTCGGCGCCAATAAATGTAGGGATGTCGTGGCCCATAGCATTCATGGTGTGGTGCGACTTGTGGCAGTGGATCGCCCAGTCACCTTCGTGAATCGCGTCGAACTCGTAGGCGCGCATGGCGCCTACAGGAATGTCGATCGAGACCTCGGGCCAACGGGCACTTTCCGGCACCCAGCCTCCGTCAGTACAGGTGACCTGAAAGTCATAGCCATGCATGTGAATTGGGTGGTTGGTCATCGTCAGGTTGCCACAACGCACACGGACACGGTCTCCCTTGTTGACCACCAGAGGATCGATGTCCGGGAAGATCCGGCTGTTCCAGGTCCACATGTTGAAATTGGTCATCTCGGCCACGCGCGGGATGTAGGTCCCCGGGTCGATGTCATAGGCCGCAAGGAGGAACGCGAAATCCCGGTCCACCGGCATGAACGCCGGGTCGCGCGGATGCACGATGAAGAGCCCCATCATGCCCATGGCCATCTGTACCATCTCGTCCGCATGCGGGTGGTACATGAAGGTGCCGGACTTGATGAGGTCGAACTCGTAGACGAAGGTCTTACCCGGCGGGATGCCGGGATGCGACAAACCACCAACTCCATCCATTCCCGATGGCAGGATCAGTCCGTGCCAATGCACGCTGGTATGTTCCGGAAGACGGTTGGTTACGTAAATACGCACCCGCTCGCCTTCGACCGCTTCGATTGTGGGTCCGGTGGATTGGCCATTGTAGCCCCAGAGCCGCGCAATCATCCCGTCCGCCATAATCCTTTCAACAGGCTCTGCAACGAGGTGGAACTCCTTTACATCTCCGTTCATGCGATACGGCAAAGACCATCCGTTCAGTGTTACAACGGGGTTGTAGTCGAACCGATCCGAAGGCCTTGGGGGAACTTGTGTATAGGGGCTGTCGGTAAAGGCGGCCTCGGGCAGATCGCGAAAGCGTGTTTGCGCGGCCCCGGCGTTCGCCAGCACAGCTCCAGCGCTCGCGGTCAATCCCGCGCCCAGTAATTGACGACGGTTCATCATTCTTCGCTACCTCCGGTCAGAGTAATTGCCCCGCCCCAAATCGCCGCGGTCGCGTCTGTTTCGGCAAGCCAGTAGTCACGTTTCGCTTCTGCGGCAGAGAGGCGCGAAGCGAGCCCCTCCTGGGCATCAGCGATCAATTCAAAGGTCGAGGTCAGCATGCCGTTGTAGGACAGCAGCGCTTCGTCATCGATCTGGCGTCGCAGAGGCAAAACAGAGTCGCGCCAATGCCGCGCGATGCTATGGCGACCGGTGATGGCCCTATAGGCCATGCGTGCGTCCGAACGCGCATCGACGGCCTGCTGGGCCAGCCTGTTCGCTGCCTGCAGATAGGCCATGCGGCCACGCTTCGACACCAGCGGACCGGTGTCGTAGAGCGGGATCTCGAAATCTAGAGCAAGCGCTGGATTGGCCTCGGTTTCTCCGGCTGCACGTTCCAGGTCGAAACCAGCCACCAACTGGACGTCCGAGACCATACGGGTTTGCCCGGTCAGACGGTAGTCCAGCGCGAGCGCCTCGAGTTCCAGCTTTCCAGATGCCAGGTCTACGCGGTTTGCCAGTGCCAGCTGTTCGATATTTCCTGCAACGCGCGGGCCACCAGGCAAGGCGGGCAGCGAGTCCGGCACGAATACAGTGGTGTCGCTACCCCAAAGCCCCATCAGCCGAAGCAGTTTTTCTTTGGCCAATTGCGCCTCCAATTGGGCGGCTGCACGTTCGGCGGCAAGCTCAGCAGTAAAGGCATGCTCTCTTGCTTGATCGGCCTTGCTCATCGCGCCGGTACGGCCCAGTTGCACAGCAAGTTCGGACGCTGCCTCGGCAGTGCCCTGAGTTTGAGCGATCAGTGCAGCGGCTTCGAAAGCGCCAACCGCCTCAATCCAGGCCCGGCGGGTTTCAACGGCCAAGTCTATCGTGTCGGCGAGCGCAGCAAGTTCGGATTGTCTGAAGCGAATCTCCGCAAGTTGGGTCCGCGGTGCGGATGTTGCCACGTCGAGCAGGGAGTTGATTAATGTTGCCTCAAGTGTGCGAGTGACATCGCCAGCCAACCCGGAGATTGACACACCGATCGAGGGCACCGGCCCCATAGCCACTTCCCATAAGTCAGTTGAGGACAGACCTAGCTCAGCGAAGCTGGCTTGAAGTGCGGGACTGTTTATCAGGGCAACCTGCACTGCGGTGTCGGCGCTGACGGTCTTACCATGCACCATGGCGTGAACCCTCTTGCGCGTTTCCTCAAGGTCCGCGGCAGACAGGTTCCAGATCGGTGTGGCCCCTAGAGCCTGGCGTGCACCCGTCTCGACACTGCCAAAGCCCGCGCGATCTGGTTTTGCGCGCTCAAGAACGGCAGGACTGGCGCAGGCGGACACCAGCAACATGGACCCCATGAGAAGAGGCAGTTTCATTCGCCACCCTCCCGTTGTTCATCATTCAGCGTCCGCCATTCGGCCGGTTCTCCGACCGAGTAGCCCGCGTAAGCAACAACAGGCCCGGGTTGCGCAGACGCGACCACAGGCGATGTAACCGCCGCCGTAAGCGCTGGCACGGTTTCAAGTTCAGGAAGCGCCGAGCAGGCGGCCCCGAACAGCGGCAAGGATGCCGCAAGCAGAATTTTCACTTAGATTTCCTCGAAATGTCAGATGCAGATGGTCGCAGTCAAACTGCGGCTACAGGTGCATCAGGCGCGAGGAGGGCGCCGCAAACCTTCGGGTGTGGCCGAACGGACTAGGGACGCAATATCCCAGGACCGGAGGGAAACATTAGCGGACTGCTTTGTGCAACTTTCGGCACCTACGAAGTCTCCGACCACGCAGATATGTGACGCACAGTGGTCTGCTCCATGGTCGATATCTGCAGCCGGAATGTCCGTTTCATGATGGTGGCGCTCGTTTGAAGACTCCTGGGCGAGTTGTTCAACAGAGCACGAAACCATGGCTGATGCATTGGACGGCATCAGGGTCACTGCCACCAATATGGAGGCAATCTGGAGTATCCCAAAAAAGGCCCGAATCCTGTACATCATTTTTGAAGCTGTATTGCTGAAACAAAATGTCGGCAAGTCACCAAAACGTGTGGGCCAATTTTTCATACATTCTTCGTAGAAGTCTGAACAAACTGCTGAAATCCTAATCGATCAATGAATGTGCGAGCGCGGATGTCGCAAGCGGTGACGACATGATCGCCCGCTTGAAAAACATCATTGCGTTAGAGACTGACGGAGCGTTGGTCTAACGGTTGATTTCTACTGGCGGCACAAACCCGTAGTCGCTTACTCGAGAGCATTCAGGAACCTGGCGTAGTCATCACTGACCTCCCTCGCCTCAACAAAGGCGCGAGCGCGCTCGGCGTCGAGACAACGAAAGTAGTCCTGCACATCGGCAATGTAGGTCTCGAAATCGCTTCTGATCAGATCGGCGTAGGCACGCATGTCGTCTTGCGACTGAGGCAAGAACGGTCGTTCGGGAGGTACGCAATCTGCTGCCGCGGCTATCGGCATGCTTCCAAGCAGGAACGCGAACAGCAACGGTGCGTTGCGCGCAATAAACAGCCGCAGGGCAAAACTCCTTTGCCGCCTTTAAGATTATCATTCTGTCGGCTATCACCGTTATCGGAGCAAGGCGAACTTCGTCAACACGTTATTATTGTCTTGCTATCATTAATGTTGTTTTGTATCGCTCACGGTGTTGCGACCCCGTGGGCCTGATACTGCACCCAGGCAGAACAAGGACCCAAGGGAAGGCCATGATTGAAGAAGCCCCGAATGTGGTTACAGAAGACGGACTGCGCGGCTTGCTCGCCGAGGGCTACCTCATTGAGGTGGTCTGCAAGGAGAGAGCAGAGAAGCGCCATAACAGCTGGTACGGCTCGTGGGTCATCCGCGCCGTCGCCACTGATGAGCGTGACGATAAGATGCTCGTCACCAGCCGAAGCGTCCTCAAGCTCCGCGACTTCAAAACCATCGTTGGCCTTGTCAGTTTCCTGGCCGACATGGGCTGTACGACCGCTAGCATCCCACTTGAAGAAGGTGGCCGCGAGCGCCACGCCGCGCCTCCGGTCAAAGGCAGCTGACCGCGCGACTGCGCTCGTCGTTGCTTTGGGTACAGGCGTTTGTTCCGCGCCCCCGGCCCTGGCCGACGGTTTCATCTTTTCGGTTGGCCCAGACGGCCAATTGATTTCCTCTTCTCAAGAGGCAAACGGGCGCCTTTTTCTCTTCGCAGAACCTCGCGTTCCTGACGCAACGAGCGAGACAGCGATCCCGGCTCGATCCGCCGCCCGCGCCACCCCAGAAATCCTCCATGCGATCGAGACCACGGCTCTGCGGTATGCCGGGCATGGTGCGCTGCGTCGCGCAGGGCTTTCAGTCACTGATTGGGCGCTCCTTTACCGGGCCAATATCGAAGTCGAGAGCGCATACAATCCGGCTGCACGTAGCCCTGTCGGTGCCATAGGCCTTGGCCAGCTTATGCCGGATACCGCCCGCGACCTCGGCGTGGACCCACATGACATTGCGCAGAACCTCGACGGATCAGCCCGCTACTTGCTGATGATGCTCGACCAGTTCGGTGAGGGTTCTCTGGCCCTTGCCGCGTACAACGCTGGCCCTGAGGCGGTCACACGCCACGGCGGCATCCCCCCTTTTCGAGAAACCCAAGGGCATGTGGCCCGTGTGACTGCCGTGTTTGAGCGGCTCAGAGGAGATCTTTCATGACATCGAGGAAACGTCAAAGCGTGCTCCGCACGCGGGCGATCGTCGCGCTCGGCGCGACGGCCCTTATCGTGCTGGCGGGTCCAGCGCTTGCGCAAAGCATCGACCTCTCGCCGGTACAGACCCTGCTTCAAGGCATTGTCGATGCGATCACCGGTCCCTTGGGCATCGTGATTGGCACGCTCGCACTGATCGGTGTGTTTCTTTCCTGGCTCTTTGGCATCCTCGACTTTCGTCAGGCGCTTTGGGTCGTGGTTGCAATCGCGGGCATCGCCGCAGCACCCACCATCGTCGCCGCCATCTGGACCACCTGAGCAATCCCGGAGTTCTTGGCCATGGCTGACCAGTCCCGCGTGTTCATCGGCCTTCTCAGGCCACCCAAGCTGATGGGCTTGCCGATCATGTACGCCATGGTCTGGCTCTTCGGCTCGACGCTTCTGTTCCTCTGGGTGCAGAGCTGGGTGGTGGCTGTTTTCGCGGGGCTGGCCTGGCCGGCGCTCTGGAAGGCCGCGGACTGGGATCCGAACTTCCTCGATGTCCTGGTGATCACCCTGCAGGAAACCCCGCCCACGACGAACCGCAAGCTGCATGGAGGCGACAGCTATGCCCCGTGATGGAATTGCCGATGAGATTGAGAACGCCATCGATCCGCTGACCGCGCTACCCGCATGGGTCAAGGGCGAGAAGCGGCTCTCAATGATGCTGCCTTATGTGAGCCTCGTGAACGACCGAACGATCCGGACACGCGGCAACGAGCTGATGCAATGCATCCGGCTCGAGGGGGTGAACAGCACCACGAGCGAGGACGGGCATCTCGACCGGATCGGAGGGTTGCTGGCTGGCATCGTGGCGCAGGTCGGGACCGAGTTCTCATTCTACTTGCACAAGGTCTCGAAAGCGGTCGACGTGACCCTGCCGCCCGTTCCGGGCGAAGGGTTTGCGGCCGCCGTCGACAAACGATGGCACGCGCATCTCGGCCGCGCGAGTTTGCGCGACAAGACGCTGACTCTGACCGTGCTGAAGCGCCCCGAGGCGAGCAGCCGTCTGCCCTTCGGTCTGGGGGCGTCTCGCTCGCGACATGCGGCCGACACCACCCGCCGCTTGCGCAAGCTCGACGAGGTTGTGGGGTTTCTGCTGTCCTCCTTCGATGAGCTGAAGCCCCGCCCGCTGGCCGCAAGCACCGGCGAGCTTCTGGGCTTCCTCGGTTCACTCAACACGGGCGAGGAGTCCCCGCTTTTCCCCCGGTCGCGCCTCGGTGTGATCGCCGAGGACGTAGCCAATACGCGCGTCACCTTCCGCGGCACGACCATCGCACTCTCGGACGGTGCCGTCGGCGACAAGCTCGGGGCGATCTTTGCGGTGAAGAACTACCCGGCCAAGACCGATAGCCTGATGCTCGACGAGTTGAATCTGCCCGTCGACATGGTGGTCACGCACTCTTTTGTGCCGATCAACGCCAACATCATGGCGGGCCGGATCAAGCGGCAGCTGCGGCTAATGCAGGCCGCCAATGACGGAGCCGTCAGTCTCGCCCAGGAACTGGAACTCGCGCAGGACGATCTGGAATCCAAACGCCTGATCTTCGGCGAGCACCACATGACCGTGGCCGTCTATGCCCGCACCCAGACGGCGCTTGACGACATCGCGGCCGAAATCCGCAACATCTCCGCCACTTCCGGGATCAACCTGATCTCGGAAGCTTTCGGGGCGCGGGCGCATTTCATGGCGCAGCATCCCGGGAACACAGGGGCGCGCAGCCGCAAGGCCGCAATCACGAACCACAACTTCACCGATCTCGCCACCTTTCACCGCACCCCGCTCGGAAAGACAGGTCGGGAAGTCCCCTGGGGCGTGCCGATCACGCTCTTTCCGACACCCGAGCGCAGTGGTTTTCGCTTCAACTTCCACGAACAGGGCGCGCCGGATCGCGAGCCCACGGGAGGCCACACGCTGATCCTCGGCCGTCCCGGCTCCGGCAAATCCGTCCTGGCGGCTTTCCTGATGACCATGGCACGGCGGGCAGGTGCGCGGGTCTTCGTATTCGACTATCGCGCGGGCATGGAGATGGCCGTCCGCGCGCTCGGCGGCAGCTATTCGACCGTGCGGGCGGGGCGCCCCACGGGCCTCAATCCGCTCCAGACCGAGATCGACATGCGGGGCCAGGCATGGCTTGCTGATTGGCTCGCGAGCCTCTTGGAGCGGCGCGATCGACCGCTAACCCCGGTTCAGACCAACCGATTGCAGGAAGTCGTGCGCCAGAACGCGAGCGCAGGACATGCGGGCCTACGAAACTGGTCGGATTTCGCCTCGCTGCTGGTCTCGACCGATGACGAGGGCGATCTCTTCGAGCGTATGCAGGAATGGACGGCCGAGGGTCGCTACGGCTGGATCTTCGGGGCCAATGCCGAGGACAGTTTCAGCATCGATGGAGACGTCGCGGGCTTTGACCTCACCGGCATCCTCGATTCCGAGAGCGAGCGGGAACGCATGGCGGTCCTGTCCTACCTCTTCCGCCGGGTCGAGCGGGTGATCGAGGACCGCAAGCCCACCATCATCGTCATCGACGAGGCATGGAAAGCCCTCGACAACGCCTACTTTGCGGAGCGCCTCAGCAACTGGCTGGTGACCGCCCGCAAGCAGAACGCCGTCGTCGTGATGATGACGCAATATGCCAGCCAGCTCGAGCGCACGCGCACCGGCAAGACCATCGTGGAAGCGGTGCCGACGCAGGTGCTCTTGCCCAACATTCGTGCTTCCGCCGCTGACTACGCGATGCTCGGCCTGACCGAGAAAGAGCTCGACGTGCTTCTGGGCGTCGGCTCGGCCTCGCGGCTCGCGCTTGTACGCGACGACCGTGGTTCCGTCGTGATCGATGCCGATCTCAGCGCGCTCGGCCCGCTCGTGACCATCCTTGGCGGAATGGAGAAGGGCGAAGCGCTTGTCGGCGCCGATTATCGCGAACGTCCTGATTTCTGGAGAGTGACATGACCCGTACCATCATTCGCAGCGTAGTGCTGCTCGGGCTCGGCCTGACCCTGACAGCCTGTGCGCAGCATAACCCCCCGCAAGCCAACTGCTTCAATTTTCGCGAGGCTCCTGCGCAGGCAGGAACCGCCACCGCCACGATCTCGACCATGGGGGCGGAGGTCACGCGCCGCGACAGTCCTTGCGATTTCGTCCTCTTGGGGGCGGGCGGCTGAGCCAATGCGGACCTGGCTACCTCTCTCGATGATCGGCTTTGCACTGGCAGGTCCCACGGCAGGGCCAGCGGTCGCCCAAGGCGTGCCGACCTTCGATCTGCGCCTCTTCGCAGAGCGGCAGGCCATCCTTGAGCAGACCGATCGGGACCTGGCACTGCAGCAGGTCCGGCTAAGCCGCGAGGAGGAACTGGCCGAAATCGAGCGCCAGCAACTCGCCTCCCTCGAAGGGCTGATGGATGCCATGTCGCTTGGCGCTGGAGACGTGGCCGGAACCGTGGCGGGGCTCGAGGCGGGGCAGGGGGCGGTAGACGACGTCGAAAGCGCGGCCGCCAGTCTTTATGCGCCCGAGGACACCAATCCAGCGGCAGCGCGGATGTTCGGCGATGCCAGGGAGGGGATCGAGGAGCTGATCATCCGCGCAGCACGCGACACCCATAGTCTGTCCGGGGTCGGCCGCGCAGGTCTTTCGCTCGTGCAATGGCGCTGTCTCTTGCAGGCGCTGATTTGGCAGGAGAGCCGCTTCCAGATCGGGGCACGCTCACCCGTAGGGGCCTTCGGACTTACCCAGATCATGCCCGGTACCGCGGGCGATCTCGGGATCTACCCGGCCTATTACGACGATCCCTATCTGCAGGTCACCGGCGGTGCGCGATACCTCGCACAAATGCTGAACATGTTCGATGGCAACATTATCCATGCGCTCGCCGCCTATAACGCCGGTCCTGGCAATGTGCAGGATTATGGCGGTGTGCCGCCTTTCGCGGAAACCCAGCACTATGTCGTGGTGATCCCGCAGCAGTACAACAGCTACCTCGCGGCCGTGGGCGGCATCGATGCGCTCGGCACCATCGATCCTGTGCTCCTCGCCAACGCGAGTTTCAGCCTCTCGGCCCACGGCGCAGGGGTCTATGGCGACTATTCGCTGGTCTCGGTCCGTGCCGCCGCCCTGCGGGTTCAGGACATCATCACCCGCATTGGTGAGACCGAGGATCTCCACGAGGCCATCGCGCTCAACACCTATGCCCGGGCCGAACTGGCCCGGCTGGTCGCAATCCGGACCCGGATCAAGGCCGCCCGAACCGAGCCACTCAGCGCCGAGCAGATCGCCTTGGCGGCAGCGCAAGCTGCCGAGCGGCAATACATGGATTTTAGTCAGGAGGATTTGCGTTGAACCTGCGCCTGCCCCGTTCCCTTTTCGCCGGTAGCATCGCTCTCGCGCTTGCCCTCAATGTTACCGGACCTGTCGCGGCACAGGGTGTGCCCACGGTGGACACTCAGAACATTGCCCAGGAAATCCGCCAGCTTCAGCAGATGCTGCAGGATTTCGGGATCCAGACCGATCTTCTGGACAATGCGTTGGAGCAACTGGACATGCTGCAAAGCCAACTCGATCAGCTGAACGAGATGTATGCCTCGCTCACCGGGCCGCGCAGCATCCTCGGACTTGCCATGGGCGGGGACCTCGATACCTTGCTTGAGGCCAACTTCGAAGACATCCCCGGCCTGATCCGAGGCATCCAGGCGGGCGATTGGAGCGCGCTCATCGGGCCCAATGCCGGGCCCATGCGCACGCAGATGGAACAGGCGCTGGCAAGCGCCGGGTTCGACGAGGATTCACTCCGCGAGATCGCCACCAGCGGCAATCCGGGCGCCGAAGGCGTGGCCACGCGGGCCACCACAGGTGCTGTGATGTCGGCGGCGGCGCAGAACAGCCACGCAGAGGCGGAACAGTCTCTCGAACGGGTGGAACGTCTGGTCGAGATGATCCCCGACATGGAGGATCTCAAAGCCTCGATGGATCATAACACACGCGTCACGGCGGAACTCGCCATCGCCATGACCCGGATGTGGGAGCTGGAAGCGATCCAAACCCTAGGCGCAGGCAATGCAGGCGTGGTCGACGCCGCCACGGTTGCCGAAGAACGCCGCTACATGGACTTCACCTTGCCGGATCTTGAGCCATGAGTGGGGCAGGGGTGATGACTGCGCGCGAGCTCGTGGAAGAGGAACTTGTCTACGGTGCCCTGCGCCGGGAACAGCTTTGGCGGATGATCGGCATTTCCGGGGCAGGCTTTGGCGTATTCGGCTGTTTGACGGCTGCGGCTGTCGCGCTGATGGTCGAGACGCCGCCTCCCGTGGTTGTGCCCTACGATCCCGCGACCGGGATGGCGCTCCCCAATGCCACGGTTGAAACCGTGTCGCTCGCCGAACGGCCTGCCGTGATCGAAGCGCAAATCTACCGCTACATTTTCGACCGCGAAACCTACAACCAGCTCGACAACGATCTTCGTGTCCGCCGTGTCCTGGCACAGTCTTCCGGATCGGCCGAGGCCAGCATGCGCGCGATGTGGACATCGGGGCAGGACAGCTATCCGCCGACGCGTTACGGGGCTGCGGCCGAGATGGCCGTTGAGATCGCATCGATCACCCTTATTGGCGATAACCGCGCCCAGGTGCGGCTCAGAAAGCGCCTGACCAGCCCTCAGGGGGTACAGGATGGATCGTTCACTGCCACGTTGATGTTCGAATTCCGGCCCGAGCGGACCCGAGCGATCGACGATGTTTGGCAAAACCCTTTCGGTTTCACCGTTACCCAATATGCCATCCGATCGGACCGTTCCGAATGACTCGCACTCCAATCTCTGCGCTGCTGGCCGCCAGTATTCTCGCGTTCGCGGGAACGACTGCTTTGGCCGAAACTACGCCCCGTCCAGGTTCTCATGACAATCGCGTGCGCGTCGCGACCTGGACTGAAGGCCAGGTTTACCGTGTCGTCACGACTCTGACCCGCGTCACCACAGTCGAATTCGGTGAGGGTGAAACCATCCGCTCGATCATCGCCGGCGATACGGTCGGGTTTCAATTCGACGGTGTCCCGGGTGGCCGTGCCTTCGCCATCAAGCCGACAGCATCTGGCGTCGCCACCAACATCACCGTCTACACCAACCGCCGCTCCTACTACTTCCATGTCGTCGAAGCCCGGGAGACGCCGCATTATGTCGTGCAGTTCCGCTATCCTGAAAACCGCGTGCAACCCACCAGGGCGGTTGCGGCCGATGCGCCGAACGCGAACTATGCGGTCAGCGCCCGAGAAGAGTTCACGCCGACGGCCATCTGGGATGATGGTACCTTCACGTATTTCCGGTTTGCACGGAACGCGCCGGTGCCCGCCATCTTCCGATATTCGAACGGCAGGGAACGCGCGGTGAACAGCCAAGCCTTGAGTGACGGCGTCATCCGCGTGTCCGGCGTCAACCGGCAATGGGTCCTTCGCCTTGGCGAAGAGGTGATTTGCGTCCAGGACGCAGGACAGGCCACATCATGACCGAAGGTACGGAAGACCTCGCCGCGCGCCTCGCGGCTCTCGAAGGTTCGACAGGCAAAGCGAAGGCAAACAAGCGGCCTGCACCGCTTGCCGCGATCCTTGGAGTCGTCGGCATCGCCGCAGCAGGTGGTCTGGCGTGGGCTGCCCTACAGCCGTCGGCAGAAGCACCAATGGCGACCGCCGCGCCGGAGGAGTTCCAGAGCAGCGGCCCCGGATTCGGAGATCTGGCGCCGATTTCTACCCCGGAGCCCAGCCAAGCCCCGCCTGCGGACACAGGTCCGAGCGAGTCTGAACTCGCGCTGATGGAAAGTCTTGCGACATTGAGAGCGGAACTCGAGGACCTGCGCGCAAGACCGGCCGAGGCCGCGGATAGCGGGGCGGAGCAGGCTATTGCGGACCTGACGGCGCAAATTGCCACCTTACAGGAAGCATCCGCCGAGGCTCAGCGTGCCCTCGAGCGGCAGCTGACCGAGCGGGACCGCGAATTGGATCAGCTCCGCATGGACTTGGAACTTGCACGGCTTGCACCACCAGAGCCGACCTCATTGGGACCAAGTGAAGAAGAATTGCGGCTGGCCGAACTCGAAAGGCGGCGCGCTGCTGAAGCTGAGGCCCGCGCAGAGCGTATCGCGTCTCCTATGATCGCATTCTCCGGGATGGGCGCGGGTGCGGATAGGGAGAACACGCTGGAAGCCGCACGTTTGAATGCAGATGAAGCCTTTGTTCGTTCGGGCGCACAACCTGCGCAGGTGACACGTGCCGAAGTGATCGCGAACCCATCGAACACGGTTGTTCAGGGCACCATGATTCAGGCTGTCACAGAGACGGCTCTCGACAGCACACTGCCCGGCGCGATCCGCGCCATCGTCTCGGAAGACGTCCATTCGTTCGATGGAACCCGTATCCTGATCCCGCGCGGCGCGCGGCTGATCGGGCGCTACCGCTCCGATGTCGCACTCGCCCAATCGCGCGTCATGGTGGCATGGGACCGGATCATCTTGCCCGACAATCAGACTGTGCAGATCAGCGCCTTCGGTGGAGACGAACTCGGCCGTACTGGCACCACCGGGTTTGTCGACACCCGTTTCGCGCAACGCTTCGGCTCCGCCGCGCTGATCTCCTTGATCGGCGCTCTGCCTGCGGCTGCAGCGGGTCAAATCGACAGCGAGGCGGCGGCCGATGTTGCGAGTGATGTCGGCACCGACCTGCGCGATAGCACGCAAAGCGTGATGCAGGACTATCTGGCGATCCGGCCAGTGATACATGTCGACCAGGGTACACGGATCACGGTCATGGTTGATCGTGACCTCGAGATTTTCTGACATGGCTGCAAGTTATCTGGAAGCGTCGCTCGACCGTTTCGGCCCCGAGGTCCTGCGCGACGACACGATCGAGATCTGTATCAATCCCGACGGACAAGTCTGGGGCGAATTCCAGGGCGACCACTTCATGCGAGGTCTCGGCAGCCCGCTGAGCCAGACCGAGATCAAGGACCTCGGCAACCAGATCGCCTCCGCCGCCTCGACCACGCTCAGCACCAAGAAGCCTATCGTCTCGGTCTCGATCCTATATCGTGATCGCCCGATCCGCGCGCAGGTGATCCAGCCGCCGGCAGTCGAGGGCGGTTTCTCGATTTCTCTTAGGTTCTTCTCCTCCCTGCCGCTTGAGAAGGTCAAACTCGGATTCCTTTTCGGCAAGGAACGCAGCCTTGAGGGTCTGCGCCGGGAACGGAACGCCGCGCTTCGTGATGTGGTGAGGTCCGGCGACATCGACGCTGCGCTGCGGTTTTGCGTCGAGAACAAGCTCAACATGATCGTCTCGGGCGGTACATCTACCGGCAAGACGGTGGCGGCGCGCAAGATCCTTTCGCTGATCCCGCCCGAAGAGCGGATCATCACCATCGAGGAGGCGGCCGAGCTGCGCCCCGAGCAGCCCAATGCCGTGACGTTGATCGCGGACCGGGACACGGATGCCCGCAGTGCCGATGTGCTCTTGGCCTCAACGCTTCGCATGCGACCCGACCGGATTGTCCTAGGCGAAGTCCGCGGTCGCGAGGCGATGACGTTTCTCGAGGCAATCAACACCGGCCACGGTGGATCGCTGACCACGCTGCATGCCGAGACCCCACAACTTGCTGTTCGCCGCCTCGCCATCGCCGCCCTGAAAACCGATGTGCCGATGACCTATGCCGACATGCTCGATTATATCGAGGGCTCAATCGACGTGATCATTCAGGCAGGCCGCCATGAAGGCGCGCGCGGAATCACCGAGTTCTTTCTCCCGGGCCAAACCACTGATTTGAACCTCGACACGGTCGACGGCAGAGGCAACAAGAGCCCCTCCGTTGCCGCTGAGTAAAAAAGGAACCCCCCAGATGCGAAAACCAATCCTCGCAGTCATGCTTGCCGCCCTTGCGGGCCCACTTGTGGCACAGACTTCGCCTCCGATCTCAAACGATCTCACGGTCGATATGTCGCCTCAACAATACCGGATCTGCAACGATCGTCCGGCGCGCCCGACCTGGATGGACGAAATCAATCCGCGGGAAGCCTACAAGGCAGCAGCTTTGATGGAATTGTACGAAATTCGGGCCTGGGAGGAGATCGCTGAATCTGGCGACTGCGGCTGTGAAACCCGCTTTCCCGCTTGGGGTAGCTCCGATGGCGAGTATCATGAAAGGTATGCAGGCCTTAGCCAAGCCGAGCATTCAGCGTTTCGCCGCGACTGGATTGAAGTAAGGAAGCAACTCGAGCCGAGCGTGCGTACAATCTGCGAAGCTCAAGGCAACTGGTAATGGGCGTCGTCAGCTGGATGGTCGGAACGGCAGACGCGTTCCTTGTCGATGCGGCTGAGTCCCAGTTCGGGGCCGTGGCAAGCAATACCGGCACGATCGTCCTGCTGATGGTCACGCTTTCGCTAATCGGCGTCTGCATCAACATGGCATTCCAGTTCCGCAGCATGGATGGGGCCAGCTTCTTCTGGTACCTGATCAAGCTGATGCTGATAGGGCTCTTCGCCTTCAACTGGGCAAACTTCAATGCAGTAGCGAACGCCGTCATTGGAGGCTTGGACTACGTCGCTGGCGCACTAGTGTCTTCGGTTGGCGGCGGAGGAGCCGGAGCCACACACTTTGCCGGCGAATTCGACATCCTGATCGAAAAATTCAGCCAGTACCTGAATGCCATCGGCAGCAATTTGAACTGGATGACGGGCGCGATCCTAGGCGGCATCGGGCTTATTCTTTTGAGCCTCCTTGGCTTCATGACCGGCATCGTCCTCATATTCGCCAAGATGATGCTGACCCTCATGCTCGGCCTTGCTCCGATCATGATCGCTCTGTCGCTCTTCGACGCGACCAAGGATTTCTTCCATAGGTGGGTCTCGACGACGGTCAGCTATGCCTTCTACCCCATCGTCATCGCAGCAATGTTTTCGACCGTCGTCGGCATGGCGAATTCGCTTCTCGCGCAGCTCGGTGATCCAAACTCGGCAACCAACATCGGATCGCTCGTGCCGTTCTTCGTCATGGTGTTCCTAGCCAAGGGCTTCGTCGCTGCAACGCCCCTGATTGTGCGGGGGATCTCTGGGAACCTGATGGTAGCCGCAGCGCCCGCTGTGGTCGCTGGATCGACCGGGATCATGCGGGGGATCTTCAATACCGACGGCGTGAAGGGCCGGGCGCGGATCGGTGCGCTCACGACAAGCGAAGTAATCGGACGAGGCGCGGTGCAGACGCCTGCCGCTGTGCGGAGCGCCGCGGCAACGACAAGCGCGCAGGTGGTCAGAATGGCGGAACGGGCAAAACGTTTGCGAGAGTAGAAAGGAGAAAGCAGCCTTTCGCCGCACTGTGCATGAACTCACACAATGCGGGACTTTCCGCACCTTCTGCTGTTCGACCGAATCAAGCGTGCAGGCCGTGAGGCGTTGACGAGTACGCTTTCAGCCTCCGAAGATATTAAGCGCTGTTCCGTTCTCAACGATGATGGTTGCGCCGATCCATAGCGCTGCTATCCCGATTGCTCCAGAGGTCCCAATTCGAAGCCAATTCGCCCCGCGCTGAGCTAGCAGCAACGGAAAGCTGACCACCGTGGACAACGCCGCCATTCCGGCCATCGAACCCAGTCCAAACACGGCGAAATACGCCAAAGCTTGGCTAATGTTCTGTGTCGCGCTGATTGCTAGCACCAAGAGCGCTCCTGAGCCTGCGGCGCCGTGAACCAGCCCGATACCAAGGGCCTTGGCGTTGGTCCTGTGGTGGCTGTGGTTGTGCCACACCTCGCCGTGAGGCAGCGTCTCTCCCTTGTGCGAATGGGCGTGCATGTGCTGGGAGCCGTCATGTTCGTGCATGTGGATGTGTACGCGGTCTCGGTGCAACCGCCAAAGTGTCTGCGTGCCGAGCGCCACGATCATCACGCCAACCGCAAATTCAAGTCCTGCTTGCATTTGGCCCGAAATTGTAAGGCCCAGCAGCACTACAGCAGCGCAGAAACCGAATAACGCGAGTGTATGTCCCAGCCCCCAGAATGCCCCACGGGCAATCAGCGCTCGGCGGCTGCCCTTCTGAGCCAGCATGTTGGATACGGCGGTCAAGTGATCGGTCTCAAGCGCGTGCCCCATGCCGATGACGAAGGCGAGCAATAGGATCGCGGAGTAACTCATGCCTTAGACCTCATGTATTGAGCCCGGGACGCATCACCGGAATAGGCGCCGTCCCACCATTCCTGCAGGACCAACAGCGCCCTTCTAAACCACCGCTTCGAACTTCCCATGCGGCCCCCTTCCCGATCGCAGTTGTCGACGATGCGCGCAACCCGTCACGCCAGACCGCATCCCGTGTCTGGCATGACGGCCATACGTGCCTTCTGCTACCAATGGCCGGAACGCGGTCAAGACCGCATGTGCAGCTGTCGTCCGCAAAGGGCTCTTCAGTTACATTCGCCGCGAGGAGAATGAACGTCAACTCCTGCGAAACTCATCCGTGCTCCGCGATGATAGCTCTCGTTGTCTGAACTGCCGAAGCAAGCGTTGTCCGGTCTGTGTTCGTGATACCTAGGCCCTCAACATCAAGCGACAGCTGGCCCTGGCCACCGCCGCTTGCAGCGACACGAGCCGCGCGGCCGCGGGCCTTCGCTGCGCTGACAGGGTCGGTTTTCGATACGTTGGGCGCATTCGGGCCGACGTCCCGCGGTCCCGCAGCCGCCCGCACCTCCTGCAGTTCTTGCTTCAGCCTAGCCACCGTCTCGCGGGTCTCGGACATCTGCCGATCCCGCCTCAGTTTGTCCTCGTCTGGATATGGGAAGCTTCCCGATTGACCGGCGTGCAGAATCTGCAATGCCGGATCCTCAAAATACTTCACCCTTCTCCCGCGGATGGGCATCTGCGCGTCGATCACGAGAATGACCTCGTCGAGGTCCATGCGTCGGGCCTCATCCTCGGTCAGGAGCGGGGTATCTTCTGTCCTCTCCGAGACGCTGCGCCCTTCGAATGGATTGCGTCCAACAGCACGGGAGCGGGTCACCACACGCTTGGTGGTCTTGCCGACAGCCTGGCTCAATTCCTCGATGGTCTTCTGCTCGGATGGGGTGAGGTAGAGCTTTACCCCGGCGCCGCCCTGCAGCGACCTGCGGGTGTTTTCACCATAGATCTCGTCCAGCGCCGGGATCGTCTGGGTCACGATGGCGAGGTTGCCGCCGAAGGAGCGCAGCGTCTTTATGCTTTCGGCGACGATTGGCATTTTCCCGAGCCGGTCAAACTCGTCGAGCATGATCATCACCGGCCAGGGCTCGTCATCGCCGGGTTCCTGTGCTTGCAGCGAGGCGATCAGGTCCGAGAAGAAGAGGCGGATCAGCGGGGCAAGCGGGCGGATCATCTCGGATTCGACCGCAAGATAGATCGCATGTGGGCGGCGGCGGATATCCCGGAAGGAAAAGTCAGAGGTCGCGGTGGCCGCGTCGATCGCGCGGTTGTCCCAGGTGTCGAGACCCGATGTCATGAGAAGCGAGAGGTAGGAGGTGAGGGTGTCGTTGTTGGTCGAGGCCATACGCTCGAAGATCAGTTTGGCCGAGGTGTTCTTCACCTCCTGCGAACGCTTCAGATATTCCTTCTGCTTGTCGCCCCCCGAGGCGGTGATGCGGTAGATCTCGCCGATGGTCGGCACGCCGCGCTCGAAAGCCAGAAGACCGGCCGCCACGAACAAGTCGATACCGCCTGCGAGAAGGCCGCTCAGCTTTTCGTTGTCGGTCTGCAGGAAGAGCTTCGCGGTGAGTTTAAGCTCCATCTGCTGCCGGTCGGGGTTGGTCATGGCAGCAATGCGCGCCAGCGGATTATAGCGATGTGTTGGTCGGTCCCAGTCGGTCGGCGCGAAGCGGAAAACCTTGTCCCCCATGCTGGCGCGGAAGCGCGAGGTCTCGCGGAAGTTCTCGCCTTTCACGTCGAGCACCACGGCGGAGCCCTTGTAGGTCAGCAGGTTCGGGATCACGAACCCCACGCCCTTGCCCCGGCCCGTGGGCGCCACGATCAGCGCGTGGGGGAAGGTTTTTGAGACTAGGAACGGGCGCTTGGATTTCGGGGAGCCGAGCTTGCCCAGAAGGAAGCCGCCGCCGGGCTTGGCAAAGAAACCGTTCCTCTTCATCTCGCTGCGAGTCTGCCAATGCGTCGTCCCGAAGCGGGTCAATGCATCCCCCAGAAGCGTGACGCTCAGCATCAGCGATGCCAGACCGAAGCCGCCAAGTATGAGGTTCACCCAGAGGAAGTCTTTTGGTGCGGACTGAGACAGACCCCGATATTCGCGGGCAAGCAGGGTGACGTCGAAACGCGTGGGAGAAAGCCCATAGCGGAACATGACAAAGCCGGTCGCCACGACATAGCCCATGGCGAGACCGACCAGCACGAGGCTCAACACTCCTAGGGCAATCTTGCCTTTATCCATGGGTGATCCCCTTCTCACCATGTGCCGCGGCGTGGCGTGCGCGCTGCGCCTCTATCTGTTCTTCCGCCAATGCATCGAGAACGCGCTCCATGGCCGGGCCATGCGCAGTGACCTCGCTGCTCTGGAGATAGGTTCTAGCGAGTTCCAGCTGGCGGAGCGGATCCTCAGTGAACTTATCGAGGACTTCTGCGTTTCCGGCCCGCAGCGCGTCGATTGCGTCGGGGCTTAGCCGTTCGTTGACCTGCCGGACGATGTCATGTCGCTCTGCCTCGGAGAGCGGGCCCTCGACGTCTGCGTTTCGCACAAAGGCCATGACGGTTGGCGCTGTCTCTTCCAGATACCGGCGCTCGGCGTAGTCTTGTCGCGCCTGGTCCTCGATCTCGAAACTGCGCTCGCTGATATAGGCACGCGACGCGCCGAGCGAACGAAGGTGGTTGATTTCGTCCTGGACGGCCTGCCCGAACTCGTCATCCGGCATCTCCGTGCGATAGCGGGCGAGGGTGCGGAGCTCTTCGGTAATCGGACCGAAATGATCCGAAGGATCCCGCAAGGCGAGGTCCATGTCGCCAGCATGCAGCGTGCGGTCCTGCTCCGATACCGCATATTGCGGCGGCATTCGACTGTCAGTCATCTGTTCCCAAGCCATCGAGGCCAATTCGGCATGCTGCGGAGATCTCTGCGCATAGGCGCCGAACGCGACGCGGGCCTCTTCAACCTCCACGGCGCCGGCCCGCCTTACAGACGGGTCGTCGGAGAACGGATGATCGAAATCCGTCCGGCGGAACTGCGCCACCAGCGCCCTGAACGCCTGCCGCTCCGATGGGGCAAAAATGTCGGGCCCGTCCTTCACGAGATCACCCCCTGGTGCCGCCAACCGCTCACCGAGCACTTCCTCAGCGTCATCCACCTCGTCGACGTCGGTTGGCGCACGCAGGACGCGTACATCGGTCAGAACATCGCCCAACCGAACATGCGTGGCTTCCAGCCGGTCGAGCGCTTCTTCCCGGTCCGCAGATTTCTCCAGATCGAGGTCGCTTGCTTTGGCAATCGCCTGAAGATCCTGTGCCAGCCACTGGCGTTCCAATGCGGCATTGCCTGCCCCCTCCCGCAGGCGCGCGGCCACAGCCTCGGCATCGATGCCTGTGCCTTGCAACGCCTCGGCCAGTTTTGGTGCCACCTCGCCATCGTCAAGACGCGCGAGATGATCTTCACTTAAGTTCGGCCTTGCATAGATGCCGTCCCGGGACGGGGCATCGACCAGGGCGGCGGAGCGATCCCCGAGCGGGTTCAAATGCGCGACCGAGGCGAGAACATCGGTCAGCTTGCGCTCGATCACCGGCCTCTCGGCCGCCGGCGCCCTGTCGATCGCCGCCTCGATCTGGCGAATGTTCTGAGAAAACTCGGTGATCAGCGTGTCGAACGCTGCTTCGTCTTGGGACATGTAGATGGCTCCGTCAGATTGAATCTGACCGCCACTGGCAAGGATGGTGCTGGCCCGCTCGAGCGCTTCGGCCACGTCTTCGAAATTCGAGCGTGACGCCTCCGCCGCGAGCCCGCGGTAGATCAACGCGTTGTGCCTGACGGTTTCCAGAGCGGCCGCCAGGTCAGCACCGGTTCTCTGGCGCTCGACTGGGGGACGACCTTCGTCGCGAGCCTTGTAGATTTCATCGATCTCGGCGCGATAGGTCGTGACGCCGCGATCCAGACGGCGCGTCGCCTCAAGGCGGATCCCATGAACTTGGGCCGCCTCGACCATCGCCTCGCGAAAGGCGTCGTAGTTGAAGTGATGATCCTTCCCGAGAAAGAACATTTCGCCATCCTTGCTGCGGCGGTTCAGAACGATATGCGCATGTGGATGCGCGCGATCTTGGTGTATTGCAGCAATATAGTCGAATTGCGACCCCTCACCTTGAAAGAACTTCTCGCAGACCGCCTGGGTGATATCGCGCACCTCTTCACCCCTGGTCCCAACCGGGAATGCCATCAGCAGATGCGACGTATGGCCAAGCTTGGGGCTGTAGCGCTCGTTCCACTGGTTCTCGAACCGCCGCGCCACGCGGTTGATCTCAGCTTCCGAGAGCTGCTTCTTCCCGTCATGGGTGCCGCGGCTGTCGAGGATATGGGTCGACTTCGTCGTGAGATATGTGAGCTGCGCCCGTAACTGCACCCCGGTGTGGCAGCCCCCTTTCGAGATAGCCTTGAAGATCGCTGGCGAATAGCCGCGCGCGGCCCGAACCATCTGCGCGCCCTTGGAAAGCCCCTGCCAGGATCCCGAAACCCGGCTCCAGCCGCGGTCAAATAGCGCCGGGTCGATGCCACGGACCCGGTCACTCCGCGCCATTCTCATTCCTCTCGGCGAGGCCCGCCAGGGCAGAGCTGATCTCAAGGTCCAGCACGCTGCGCCGCGCACGCGACATCTCCTGGACCTGGTCGGCCAGATCGAAGACCAGACCTGCAAGGGCGCGGACGTCACGGTGACTTGAGGCCGGGTAGGACAGTCTCTCGCCCCGCACCTTGGCCTCGTTCAGACGCCGCGCGATCTGGTTCACATTGTTGCCGACCCGGTTGAGCGCGGCGCCGAGGTTGCGCAACTCGTCACACATCTCGTCGTCGGGCAGGAAGACACCTTCGGCCGCCAGCATCAGTCGGCGCATGGCATCCGAGCGGTGCGTAATCCCGCGCCGCGACAGCGCCGCGTCGAACCGGCGCAGGTCGTCGTCCGAGACCCGGATCCCCACAACCCGCGATCGGCTGCCGTTCGCTGTCTGACGCTCATCCCGGTGGTTCACCACGTTGTAGATCGTCTTCAGGCTGACATCGTAGCGCGCGGCCAATGACGCCGCGGAGACGCCGTTCCGGCGCTCCTGGGCGATGGTCGATCGTTCGATCTCTGACAGTCTGCGACGGCGGGGCATTTTGAAGTTAACATTCCTATTTCTTGCCAACTTCGTACAAGCCCGCCGACTCCCAACGCAAGTGGAGTCGGCCATAAGGGCTTGTACTCAATGTAGAAAATCGCCCTGCAGGGGCGATTTCCCGTCCTTAGTCAAGTGGATCGCGCTTCGCGCTCATTGCACCCCGTCTCTTGCACCCCGCAAGACGGGTTTTGCTGCGTGCTGACCGTCTCGCGTCACCTGCAGAACGCCATACGCGAGGCTGCCTCCCGTTGTCTGGAGCGCGCTATCCGTCACCTGCATTCCGTCCGCAGTACATCGCCGAGCGCATCCCGACATTTGGAGGGTGTGTGGTGCCCCGCGACGAATGCTGAAGGCGCCACGGCAGACGTCGCACGGTCATCGCACAATGCCGCCCGCTGCATGCCAAACGCGGGTCGCATCCCGACTTCTGCTTGACCCCTCCGCCTCATGCGTTTAGCGACATTTTCGCATTATCGTTGCGATTCACTATTTTTGCGGAGGATCAGAATGCCGAACGAAAATCTTGTGGTGATCGCAGCGATGGCCCGGAAAGGGGGCAGTGGAAAAACGACGCTTTCGCGCGCCTTGATCAGCGCCGCGATCGCCGCCGGACGCAGAGTGATGTTGATCGACACGGACAGCACGAGAGTACTCGGTGCCTGGCATGCTCGGGCGGAAGCCGGTGGGCTGAGTTCGCCGCTTCTCTGCTCGGCCACCGTCGAAAGCGTGGCGGGTGTCGAGGATCAGATCGATCAGGTCTACATGGCAGGCACGGCAGACTTCATCTTCATCGATACCGCAGGGGTCGGTGCCGAATGGTCAGACGGCATCGCGGTGCTTGCGGACCACATTGTGACGCCCGTCATGCTGTCAACGTCTGATTTCGATGTCGGAGCGCAGACAGCTGATTGGTTTGAGAAACTGAAATCCCGTGTTGATGACCCCTCCAGCCTTCCGCGCCACCACGTCGTCCTGAACATGGTCGACCCGAAAACGACCCGTGCTGACGCCGCCCTGATTGAAGAAGCGCTCACCCGTTTTCCGGTGATTGAGACCGTCATGATGCGACGGAACACTTACAAGGAGATGGACCAGAAGGGGCTTCTCCACGCCTTGGCACTGGAAAAGCAAGCCGATCCGAATCCCCTGATGCGTCCACATGTACGTCATGTCGTCGAGGCGCTCGAGGAGGCGACGGACATCCTCAACAACATTCTTGCTGCGTGAGGACAGTCGATTGCGCAAGAAGATCCCGACCATCACCAGGCCCGACCCAGCCTACGCCGCCACCCTGCAACAGGGTGACCGCAAGGTTCCAGGGAAGGAAGACGAGGCACAGGTCACAGCAACAAAGACGAGCACCCCATCCGCTGAGGTTGACGCTGATCGGCACGAGGCAGAGCGTGCGCCGGACGTTACCGTGGCGCCGCACCAAGTCACCGCGGAAAGCTTTGACCCGCATACCAGCCGGAGAGCTTCCGTATCGGCGCGCGCTTTGAGCCCGACCCGGAAGATCGACATCAGGGTCAACGCACTCGAACGACAGGAAGCAGCGCTCCAGACTTGTGGTGTTGAGCCAGCACATGTGGTGCGTGCCGCCCTGCGCCGTGCAGTCAAAGGCTGGCAACTGTCGCCGGTCTTCGCCCCAGTCGCGGAGGAGCGACGCACTCGAAACACGCAGTGGCAGGCCCGGACATCTCTGGCAGTCGATGCGGCCAGCCTGAGTGTCCTCCTTCGGGACCACGACCCCCTCGACGTCTTGAGTAAATGGGCCCTGATCCGCGGCCAGGTGGAACCACGCATATGGGGCGAGATCGACAAAATCTTGGAAGAAATTGCTGTTCGTGCTGCATCGCCGCATGAACCGTAAGATGCCTATCTGAAAAGATAACTTGCATTTCGCCGGTGGATTTTCGCCCACCCAGAACGGTTCATCTTGCAGTTGCAGAAACCTAGTCCTAACACCAGCTAACAGGAATTTCAGACCTCAGTAGTGACGAGTTGCGAGGTCCATTTAGGAGGAACGCATTATGAATACGAAGCCCCGCCTGACTGGCGAACCGATCATGCGCATCCTCTGCAAGACATCTGAAAATCTGGTTGGCTACCTTTACCAATGGAACAATGGTGACGTGCAGCCTGCCTGGTTCGACCGCGCCATGGCGAACGTTCGCTATGAACCATTCATTCAAGCGCCGGAACAGAACCCTGTCGATCCGAATACCCCCAGAACGCGTCAGCAAGATCTGACGCACCTTGAAAAGGCCTAGCTCAAGGTCTCGCGTCGGTTTGAGGGTCATCCCATCCCGCAGGTCCTTTGAGCGATAGAGTTGACTTCTATGCCTCAGAAGTGATTTAGATATGAGTTATAGAAAGGATGTCTATAACTCATGGCTTGGAACTGGACGCTGCCCGATTGGCCGGATTTCCGGTATGATGCCTCCGCTCTGGAGCCGTTTGAGCAGACGTTTCTGCTGTCGTCCGGAGAAATCCTCGGCGCGGTTCATCATGTCAGCCAGCCGGAGCGCGAGCAACTCCGCATCGAACTGCTCAGCGAGGAAGCGATGCAGACGAGTGCCATCGAGGGTGAAATCCTCGATCGGCTCAGTGTCCAGTCTTCGCTGCGCCGCCATCTGGGCCTCGATCCGGACAGCTACCCTGCCAAACCGCGCGAACAGGGCGTCGCGGAAATGATGGTCGATGTCTATTCCAGTTTTGCAGAGCCGCTGACCCATGAGACACTGTACCGCTGGCATCGGATGCTACTGTCCCATGACCGTCGGTTGGAAATCATCGGGGCCTACCGACAACATGCCGAGGCGATGCAAATCGTTTCCGGCCGCCTTGACCGGCCGACGATCCATTTCGAAGCGCCGCCCTCGGAGCGGGTCATGCCTGAGATGGAGCGATACGCGGATTGGTTCAACAAGACCGGGCCGGGGGGAGCAGAGCCGCTTCCAGCGCTGACGCGCGCAGGGCTAAGCCACCTCTATTTCGAGAGCATCCACCCATTCGAAGACGGCAACGGCCGCCTGGGTCGCGCCCTCGCTGAAAAGTCTCTGGCGCAGAACATTGGCCAGCCGACCCTCATCTCGCTCGCCTTCACCATCGAGAAGGAGCGCAAGGCTTACTACGACCAGCTCGAGCAGCATCAAAAAACGCTCGACGTGACCGATTGGCTCGTCTGGTTCGCAGAAGTTGTCTTGAAGGCCCAACAGGCAACACTCGACCGCGTCGGCTTCTTCATCAGCAAGGCACACTTCTACGATCGTCACAGGGACCAGTTGAACGAACGCCAGGCCAAGGCCATCGCTCGAATGTTTCGGGAAGGCCCTGGCGGTTTCAAAGGCGGCCTCAGCGCCGACAACTATCTCAAGATCACCGGAACTTCACGCGCAACCGCAACCCGCGACCTGCAGGATCTGGTCGAGAAAGGTGCGCTCAGCCGAACCGGTGAGCGACGCCATACGAGGTACTGGTTGAACCTGAATGAGCGGAGGCGATCGCATTGACAGAAGTGCGTCCGATCAAACGACACCCTTCCCTTGGCGGGCCGCCCGTCTGTGATTTTTCCAAGTGCACGGATCTGGGGCACCTGCTAAATCTACAAAAAGCAATAAGGAAGTTACGATTTGAGCAGTGAGATCGCAAGCCAGGGAAGCCTATTCACATCTGACTTTCTGACCGAAACCATTCAAGGCGTTTCGGAGTGGAACACCCTCGGGAATGCTGATCTCGACCGTTTCGAAACATCTCTTCGATCGATCTTTGAAAACTTCCCGATTTCCCAGACACCCAACGAAAGTCAGACCGAAGACGATCTGATCTGGCCAATCCTAGAAGCGCTTGGCTGGACACAATCCCTTCGCCAACAAAATCTATCGCCGCGCGGGCGCGAAGACGTGCCCGATGGTTTGCTTTTTGAGAGCGCCGAGACAAAGGCCAAGGCGAACGGCTTTCCCGAAGAGTGGAAGCGATACGAGTTCGGCCGCGCCGTGGTCGAATCCAAGAGATGGGCACGCCCCCTTGATCGCCGCTCCGGCCGGCGCGGGGAAGAAACCGCCCCATCAACCCAGATGCTCCGCTACTTGCGCCGCATCGACGATATCACCAATGGCGCACTACGTTGGGGCATTCTGACCAACGGCTCGAAGTGGCGGCTGTATTTCTCGGGTGCGCGATCGGTATCCGAGCAATTCTTCGAGCTCGACATCGCCGCGATCCTGGACTTGCCAGGGCACAATGAGGGGCTTTTTGCGCTCAATGAGGCCGATCGCCGCCACTGGCTGAAGGTCTTCTACCTTGTGTTCTGCCGCGAGGCATTCGAGCCTGCGGGGGCTGATCCGCGCACCTTCCATGAAAAAGCCCTCGAAGAAGGCAAGTTCTACGAAGAGCGCGTTGCCGAAGACCTCTCAAACAAGGTTTTCGGGGAGGTGTTCCCCGATCTGGTCCGCGCCATCGTCAAGGCCGCGCCCGAGGCTGATCTTCAAGAGGTGCGCGAAGCCGCACTGATTTTGCTCTATCGCCTCTTGTTCATCCTCTATGCCGAAGACCGCGACCTCTTGCCGGTCAAGGATACGCGCTATGACGATTATGGGCTGCGCAACAAGGTGCGCCTTGATGTCAAAGAACGCAAAGACAATAACGACGTCTTCTCGGATACGGCCGCGCGCTATTGGGGAGCGATGGCCGACCTTTTCCTGGCGATCGATCAAGGCGACGCGTCGATAGGCTTGCCGCCCTACAATGGCGGTCTGTTTGACCAGGGGCGCCATGCGATCCTAACCAATATCCGCATCCCCGATGCAGTCATGGCGCGTGTGATCGACGCACTTTCCTTTGAGCTGACGCCGGAGGGGCGCAAATATATCAACTACCGCAACCTCTCGGTGCAGCAGCTTGGTTCGATCTATGAGCGGCTCCTCGAATACGAGGTGACGCGCGACGGCGAAGATATCACCGTTCAGCCCAACATCTTCGCGCGCAAGGGGTCGGGCAGCTATTATACGCCCGATGACTTGGTGCAGCTCATTCTTACAGAGACCCTTGAGCCGCTTGTGGAAGAGCGAAAACGTGCGTTCAAAGACAAGATCGAAGAGCTAGGGCAAGGGGATCTGCCAGATCATCGCAAGATCGGGCAGCTTAAGCGCCTCGATCCCGCGACCGCGCTTCTTGACCTCAAAATTTGTGACCCGGCTATGGGCTCCGGCCATTTTCTCGTAAGTCTGGTGGACTTCATGGCCGATCAGGTGATTGCAGCCATGGCAGAGGCCGAGCTCGATGCGCCCGAGGAGTGGGGGGACTATATTTCTCCGCTTGGCGAGAGGATCGATACGATCCGCAACACCATCCTTGCTAACGCTGACGAACGGAGCTGGACGATCGACGAGGAGCAACTCGACGATCGGCACATCATTCGCCGGATGGTCCTAAAGCGCTGCATCTACGGCGTCGATAAGAACCCGATGGCAGTCGAACTCGCGAAGGTAGCTCTGTGGCTCCACACCTTCACCGTGGGTGCACCACTGTCTTTCCTGGATCACCACTTGCGGTGCGGGGACAGCCTTTTTGGATCATGGGTCAAGAGCGGTATCGACAAGGCCGCGACATACGGCACACCGCTCCTTCTGCACGAGCCCATGAGACGAGCGCTCCGGGCAGCCTCAAAGATGCAGATTGTCGAAGGTCTGACAGACGCTGAGATCGCCGAGGCGCATCGTTCGGCCGACGTGTTTGCCGAGGTGCAGGAGATGACCGCGCCCCTCGACGCTCTATTGAAATTTATCCACGCGCTGGAATGGATCGGCGTCAAAGACAAGGCAGGAAAAGCCGCGTTGAAAGTCTTTTTCGACGGTCAGTTTGGTGATCCTTTGGCCATTGCCATGGGTAAACGCGATCCCCGGATCAAACGTGACGCCGACAAACGGTTTGCTGAAATACTCGAAGAAGCACGAACTTTGATTGCCGAAGAAAACTTCCTCAATTGGCAGGTCGCTTTCCCTGGTATCTGGTCCGATTGGGAAGATGACCTGCTGAATGGTGGGTTCGACGCAATTGTCGGCAACCCGCCTTGGGACAGGATCAAGCTTCAGCAAGTCGAGTGGTTCGCCGCGCGCCGTCCGGAGATAGCAAGGGTTCAACGTGCCTCGGACCGGAAAGATCTGATCGCCGATCTGCAGAAGGCTGGCGACCCGCTCGCAGCGGAGTTCGAAAAAGCGAATGCCCGCGCAGAAACGACCAGCCGGATGGCGAGAAGGGGAGGAGATTACCCTCTACTTTCTGGTGGCGACACGAATTTCAACTCACTGTTTGTTGAAAGGGCGCGAAAGATAGTCGCCCCTGGCGGCATCGTCGGGCTGCTGATCCCATCTGGTATCGCCACTGAAACCAGCTCGCAGGAGTTCTTTTCGCAGCTGATCGAAGGTCATGCCGCGTCTTGCTATTTCGACTTCTTCAACAAGCGGGCCGCCGGACCCCTCTTCTTCCCAGACGTCTACTACCGTTTCAAGTTCAGCGTCCTTGTCTTCTCAGGAGGGGACAAGACTTTCGACCAATGCCGCTTTGCCACTTTTGTTCGGGATATTGCCGAACTGAAGGACTCCCGCAAAGTGTTCAGCATGGGTGTCGATCACTTCAAACACGTCAATCCGAACTCGAAGACCGCACCGGTTTATCGAGCTACCCGAGACCGGGAAATCTCGACTGAGATCTATGACAGGTTTCCCGTGCTCGTAGATCGCTCGTCGGGCGATGAAGTCAAAGCCTGGCCAGTCCAGTACGCCACTCTCTATCACATGGCCAACTCTTCGGACCAGTTTCGGACTGCCAAGGAGTTGCACGAAAAGGAAGGCGCTTGGCCAGAAAGCGGCGGGGTCTGGGGCAGCTCGCAGGGAACGTGGGTGCCGCTCTATGAAGGCAAGATGGTCCAAGCGTTCGATCATCGCGCGTCCGGTATTACGACCGTTGATGCAAATCTCCACCGCAGCGGTCAGGGAGCCGCAACCACAGACGAGCAAAGGCATGATCCGAACCATGTTATTGCACCGCGCTACTTTGTACTCGATCCCGGCGATCTGCGCGTTGAGTTGGCGATCAAGGATGTCACATCCACGACGAATGCCCGGTCCCTGATTTCCTGCATCATCCCGCCGTTCGGTGCCGGACACACCCTTCCAATCTTGCGGATCGAAATCGAAGACGCAAAAAAACGTGCAGAAGCCCAAGCCATACTGGCCGCATCGCTCAACAGCACCATGGTCGACTTCGTTGCCAGGACCAAGATCCTGAGCAACCACGCAAGCTGGTACATTCTGGAACAGCTTCCGATGATCCCACCCGCAGAGTTTCAATCGACACGATTTGGCAGCAAGTCCGCGTCGCAGATCGTGTGCGAAACCGTATTGGAGCTGACCTACACCTCCCACGACATGGCACCGTTTGCGCGCGATCTGGGTTACATCGATGACGCAGGGGCAGTCCGCCCCCCGTTTGTTTGGGATGAAAACAGACGTGCAATGCTGCGCGCCAAGCTCGACGCGCTGTTCTTCATTCTATACGGCCTCACCGATCGTGACGATGTCCGCTATGTCTTCTCGACCTTCCCAATCGTTGAACGACAAGAGGAAGACGCCTTCGGTGAGTTTCGAAGCCGCGAGCTTTGCCTTGCCTGGATGAACGCGCTCGCCGCCGGAAACCCCGACGCGGAGATCAGGCTATGAGCAACGTCAACGTCAAACGCGCCGTCGAGAACATCCGATCCGGAACAAACGTCTACACCCCGCTAGTCGAAACCATCGTGAACGCGATCCAGGCCATCGAAGCCGCATCCATCGAGAAAGGCCGCATCGATATCCTCGTGAGACGGTCGAACCAACAGGAACTTGAAGGCGGCCAGCCGCCCGTTGAGAGTTTCACAGTCATCGACAACGGTATCGGCTTCAATGACGAGAACAGGGATTCATTCGACACCCTGTACTCCGACCACAAGATTGCCCAGGGCGGGAAGGGATTTGGGCGCTTCACCTGTTTGAAATACTTCGACGACTTGCTTATCGAGAGTGTTTTCCAATACGAAGAGGGACGGAAAAAGCGCGCCTTCAAAATGGGCAAGCAAACCGACATCATCGTCAATGAAAGCATTGAAGAATGTCCTTACGGCGACATCGGGTCGCGTGTCACCATGCGCAAGGTCAAGCGAGCGTTTCCGGACAAGAAGGTCAAGACGATAGCTCGCACACTGGTGGAGCGGCTTCTGCCGTACTTCATCGACGCCGACTATCAGTGTCCAGAGATCGGGATTTCCGAGGAAGACGGAACAGGTCGGATCATCCTTAACGATTTTGTCAGCAACCAGCTGGCTGCGATGATCAAGGAGATCCCGCTTCAAGATGGTAGAATCGTTCTGGGATCTGGGGACAAAGAGCAGACATTCCAAGTTCGAGTATTCAAGCTCTACTCACCGCGAAATCAGAAGAGCAAGATCAGCTTGGTTGCAGACCGCCGAGAGGTCACAGACACGGCAATCCATAGCTTCGTGCCAGAATTCGTTGACGAATTTTTTGAAGAGGGGTCATCCGAAGGCGAAGAACGGGATCGCAACTACATCGTCAAGGCGTATGTCTTCGGCCCATATCTCGATGCCAACGTATCGCTCGAGCGTGGTGGTTTCGATTTCCCAAAGGGCGAAGACCTGCTTCATCCTATCTCACAAGCCGAAATCGAGCAGGCAGCAGCGTACATCGCACGCGACGCCCTTGGTGATACAATCACCGCGAGACAGGAGAAGAAACGCACACAGGTGCGCAGCTACGTCGAAGATTCTGCGCCTTGGCACCGGACAATCGCGGAAGACATCGACCTGTCGTCCATGCCCTACAATCCCACGCCTGAACAGATTGAGACAGTATTCCAGAGGGAGAAGTTCTCTCAGGAAGTCGCCATCAGGCAGCAAGTTGATAAGATGCTCAGTGAAACGGACGCAGCTGGACTTAAAGATGGCCTGCCCAAGATACTGGATCAGATATCAAGGACCAGCCGAAGCGACCTGATCCACTATATTGCACTACGAAAGCATGTGCTCACTCTCTTCGGAAAAAGCTTTGAGCTCACGGATGACCTAAAGTACCCGTCCGAAGGCACCGTCCATGACATCATCTTCCCTCGAAAAGGCGATTCCGCGGCCACGGCCTACGATGATCACAACCTCTGGATCATAGATGAGCGCCTTAATTTCACGTTTTTTGTGCACTCAGACAAACCCTTGGACGGAGGAACGTCTGAGCGTCCTGACATCCTCGTATTCGACAAGCCGGTATTGTTCCGGGGCGATAATGAGGCGAGCAATCCGATCACCGTTTTCGAGTTCAAAAAGCCTGGGCGCGATGATTTCGCGAACCCGTCGTCGAAAGAAGACCCGGTCCAGCAGATCGTTCGATACGTGAACAGCATTAAGAAAGGGAAGTTCAAGACTCCGAAAGGACGCCCAATTCAAGTCGCTGAAAACACCCCATTTTATGGCTACGTTATGTGTGAAATCACAGAGAAGGTCAAAGAATGGCTAAAAATGGAGAAAGACTTCACTCCCATGCCGGACGGCGGGGGATGGTTCAAATGGTTCGGCAACAACAATCTCTACATGGAGGTTTTGAGTTGGGACAAAGTCCTGCGGGATGCCGAGATGCGGAACCGCGTGTTTTTCCACAAACTGGGTATCGATTGAATGGCAAATCTAGCCGTTTGACCGCGCCTCGTATCCGCGGCGCTTCTTCGTCGCCGTTAGCTTCATGAGCGCCGTGACCGCTCTACCCTCGTCCGGGTGCTGTTCGACTAGCATCTGCCCTCGAAACCCGATACGGCCCCATTCCCGCACGAGGCATGCGCCGCCAAACAGGTCCGGCTGAACGCTCATTCGATAGAAGCGCCGCATGTTGAGAGACGGGTCGATCCGCTTGAGATCGACCGTCGTCGGGAACACTTCCATTTGCTGCGATGTGTCGAACATGTTGTTGATGCCTCTCTCCAAACCACAATATCAAGCGCTCTTCGACGTTTCCACAATGTTCTGTCCCGGATTGAAGTCGGGGGCTCACGCCCCCTTCTCGAACTTCATGACCGGGATGCCGAGCTTCTTGGCCTTGTCGGCGAGGTTTTCCTGGATACCGGTTCCGGGGAAGACAAGGACCCCGACCGGGAGCACATCCAGCATCGCGTCGTTGCGCTTGAAGGGCGCGGCCTTGGCGTGCTTGGTCCAGTCGGGCTTGAAGGCCACCTGCGTCACGCCCCGGGCTTCGGCCCATTTGGCGGCGATGAGCTCTGCGCCCTTCGGGCTGCCACCGTGCAGGAGGACCATGTCGGGATACTTGGTCCGGACCTGGTCGAGCTTGCCCCAGATCAGGCGGTGATCGTTGAAATCGGTCCCGCCGGTGAGGGCGACCTTGGGGCCTGCGGGAAGCATTACCTCGGTCTCGGCGCGGCGCTTGGCGGCCAGGAAGTCGCGGCTGTCGATGAGCGCTGCGGTCATGTGCTGGCGGTTCACCATCGATCCGGTGCGGGGTCGCCAGGTTGATCCCGTGTGATGGACGAACTCGGTGGCGGCGTGATCGCGCATCATGTCCATGCAGTTGCGCCGTTCGACGAGTGTCAGGCCTTCAGCCGTCAGGCGCTCGAGTTCGACGGATTTCACCTCGGAGCCGTCCTGCTCGCGCTGGAGGCGGCGCTGCGCCTGCTCGTTCTCATCGAGTGACCGCTCGATCCGTGCCGTGGCGCGGTGGAAGAGGTTGACCTGGCCCCAGAGCACCTCTTCGAGGTCGGGTTCCATACGGGTGTCTTCCAGGGTCGCGACGAGGGCGTCGAAGATGTCGGCGACGGCGACGGCGAGCCGCTGCCCATCGGGCATTGGGCGCGGATCGGGCTCGTCAAAGGGGCGATAGCCATAGAGCTGAAGCTCGTCGAGCGCATGGGCGGTCTGGGATGCGCTATGGGCGGGTTCATACGCGTCGTCGTGGGTCTGGATCGTCATCGGTTTCTTGCCTCCGGGCCTGTCTCGTCCGCGCGTCATCCCGCGCGGCCTTCATGGGCAGACCCGAGCCGTCGGGCGGTTGCCCCTTCACCCCGGCTTCACCGGGGCCGGAACAGCGTGGAGGAGGTCGGCAGGGAAGCTATTTGTCTCGCGATGCAAAGGCGGCTTTGCCGCCGGCGGAAATAGGTTCCCTGCCGACCTTGCAGGGGCAACCGCATTGACGGCCTGCCCATCTCTTGAAGGCCGCGCAGGGCTGACGGGTGGATGCGCAAGGCCCGGGATGGGGTGAGGACGACGATCCAGAGCCACGACTGGGATACAGCCCCCTGCCCCGCACTCCCAGCCCCCCCTGCGCGATGTAGCTCAGCTGGGCAGGCGATGCCGATCCTCTGGCCCGATCTGACCTGCCAGATGCTGGCGCAGCGCGTCCTTGCCGTTCGCCCGAAGATCATCGTTGAAATCCCCGAGCCGCGGTTCCAGCACCCGCACACGCACCCCGACCTCGGAGGCTCTGGCGCTCAACCTCCCTGCCGCACGTTGCCCGGCCGGATCGCGGTCGATGGCGATGTAGAGGCGCTGGAGCCCCTCCGGCAGCAGGACCGCCCCGAGGTGTCCCGACGAGAGCGCCGCCCAGACGGGAAGGCTCGGGGCCGCCTCGGACAGGGACAGCATGGTCTCGATGCCCTCGCCGACGACGAGGATGTCATCCTGCGGGGTGAGCCTGACAGCATTGCCGAGGAGGTGACCCATAGCCCGACGCTCTGGATTCACTGCCGCCTTCCCCTGTCCGTCAGGCGCCAGCCAGGTGCGATGCACGCCCTGCACGGCCCCTGCCCCATCGGTAACCGCGGCGATCATCGCCGGTCTGGGGATGCTCCGGGTCTGCCCCTCTTCCCGATGCCAGCACTTCGGGTGGAAGCGTAAGGCGCCGTTCGCCCCGAATTGGGTGATGCCTCGGGAACGGAGGTAGGTCTCAGCAAGCGTGCCTGTGATCGGGTTCGATGCAGCAAACAAGCGCGCCGCCGCAGCAGGAGTGCCACCTGGCGCCTTGGCCTTCCTCGGCTCTTGCCTATCCGGGACGACCGGCTGCGGACGGCCAAGATGCGCTCGGGCCTCGGCGAGAAGGTCGGGGAAGCGCGTGATCCCCGTCCGGGCGCGGATGATGTCCAGGAGATCGCCATGCTCGCCTGTGGCCCCATCCGTAAACTTGCCCGCTGCTCCTGGTCCCGACGCAGGGCCCGTCAACCGCACGAAGAGAGACCGGCCGGGGTTGTTCTGCAGATCGCCGACGATCCAGTAGGATCCTTCCCGCCGTCCGGCGGGAAGGTAGGCACGACAGACGCCTTCGGCATTTTCTGCCAGATCGCGCACGAGGTCTTCGGTCTTGGAATACATGGGTCAACAACCTCCGCGATCATGTAGCCTTGCGACAGGACAACGTGCAAGCAGACGATCCAGTATCGCGACGCCATCGGCGTCGGTCGGGCAAAACAGCCGAAGCTTCCAACTAATAATCTCCGAGAAGAAGCCATCGGCCTTGAGCCGGTCCTTGGCGGCCTCGGTGAACCCGGAGAGCTCGATCCGGTTCACGCCCATAACGCGGGACCGATGGAGCTCCATCCCCTCGGCCAGCCGCACCACGGTCTTGCCCTCCAGAACGAGGGCATGGACCTGCGCCGCCGACAGAGTCGGCGCGTCACTCGCAAGCGTGATCGCGACCCAGGCGGGCGAGACACGGCGGCCGATGATGCGCTGACCGTCATCGGTCTGCAGCCGGTAGACGCGGGTTTCGTCCTGGGGGAGCTGCTTCCAGATCGGCAGCAGCAGGCCCGCCACGATGTGCAGCGTGGATTCCGAGAACTCGGGCACTTCAGCCAGTTCGGAATTCCATGCGGCGGTGAAGGCCGCGCGGTCGGCCTCGAGCCAATGGGTGTCCTCCATCAGCTTGGCCGGGACAGTGCTGGCCTCGGTCGGCCGGATCAGCCTGAGGCGTGGCTCGATGGTGCCATCATCCAGCATTAGGCTGGTGGCGGGCACCTGCACCGCGGCCCGGCCCGAGCGGCTGTTGACCAGAAGCCGCGCCTTCGGGTCATCGAGCCAGTCGAGCGCATCTGCGAGGGACGTCGGAGCATTGCGCCGCTTTTCCGCGATGGTCAAAAGCTGGGTTTCTGCGCCAGAACCGGGATGGGTGTAGATGACCCTTGCATCGGTTACGCGGAAGCTCTCGGCGCGCAGCGTCTCGAGGCCGAGGTCATAGACCCCGGCGGCGATGGCCCCCTCGATCCGTTGATCGAGCAATTCCTCGAAAGCCGAGAAGAGCACGGCCTGCATGTTGATCGTCAACGCGAGCAGACGATTGAGGAAGGTCGTGATCGGCGGCAACTCGTCCTTCAGACCATTGTCATCGGTAAGGCTGAGACCGGTGGCATCCTCGAAAGCGCCGAGCGAGCAGCCCGCGACATCGCCGCGATAGATACGACGGTAGAGTTGGCGCAAAGCATCACGGGCGTATGGGCTTTCGAGGTTGTCCTCGGGTCGGAACAGCCCCTGCCCGCCGGTCTGGCGCTGGCCGCGCGTGATGGCCCCCAGCGTGTCGAGACGACGGGCGATGGTGGAGAGGAACCGCTTCTCTGCTTTCACATCGGTGGCCACAGGCCGGAACAGCGGCGGCTGCGCCTGATTGGTGCGGTTCGTCCGCCCGAGGCCCTGGATGGCAGCATCCGCCTTCCAGCCCGGTTCCAGAAGGTAATGGACCCGCAGGCGCTGGTTCTTGGCCCCGAGATCGGCGTGATAGCTGCGCCCCGTGCCGCCCGCGTCGGAGAAGATCAGGATGCGCTTCTGGTCATCCATGAAAGCGGCGGTTTCCGCGAGGTTGGCCGATCCGGCTCGGCTTTCCACGACAAGCCGCGCGGCAGGACCCTCGCCCTTGCGAACGATGCGGCGCGAGCGGCCCGTGACCTCGGCCACGAGATCGGTGCCGAAGCGCTGCACGATCTGGTCGAGCGCGCCCGGGACGGGCGGCAGTGACGCCAGCTTCTCGATCAGCGCATCGCGCCTGCGTGCTGCCTCGCGGCATTCGACCGGCTGACCATCGCGGACGACCGGTCGGGAAGACAGATTGCCCTCACTGTCGGTGAACGGCTCGTAGAGCTGCACCGGGAAGGAATGGGCGAGGTAGTCCAGCACATATTCCCTGGGAGTGATGTCGACGCGGATGTCGTTCCATTCCTCGGTCGGAATCTCCGAGAGACGGCGTTCCATCAGCGCCTCGCCGGTCGAGACGATCTGGATGACGGCCGCATGGCCTGCCGCGAGATCAGCCTCGATGCTGGAAATGAGGGTGGGGGTTTTCATGCTGGTCAACAGATGGCCGAAGAAGCGCTGCTTGGCGCTCTCGAAGGCCGAGCGAGCGGCGGATTTGGCCTGGCGGTTCAGAGTGCCGCTGTCACCCGTGATGTTGGCCGCCTCCATTGCGGCGGCAAGGTTGTTGTGGATAATGGCGAAGGCCCCGGCGTAGGCATCGTAGATGCCGCACTGCTCGGGGGTCAGCGCATGCTCGAGCATCTCGTACTCGACACCGTCATAGGAAAGCGACCGGGCGGTGTAGAGGCCAAGCGACCGCAGGTCGCGGGCGAGGACCTCCATCGCGGCGACGCCGCCTGCCTCGATGGCCTCGACGAATTCCGCGCGGGTGGCGAACGGAAAGTCTTCCCCACCCCAAAGACCGAGCCGCTGCGCATAGGCGAGGTTGTGAACCGTCGTCGCCCCCGTCGCCGAGACATAGACCACGCGGGCATTCGGAAGTTTGTATTGAAGGCGCAGGCCCGCCCTGCCCTGCTGCGAGGCCATGGTATCGCCGCGCTCGCCTTTGCCGCCGGCGGCATTGGCCATGGCATGGCTTTCGTCGAAGAGGATCACCCCGTCGAAATCTGCCCCGAGCCAGTCGACGATCTGGTCGACGCGGGATTTCTTCCCACCTCGTTCTTCCGAACGCAGCGTCGCATAGGTGGTGAAGAGAATGCCCTCGGTAAGCGGGATGTCGCGGCCTTGGGCAAAGCGCGAGAGCGGCGTGACCAGCAGGCGCTCCTGCCCGAGCGCCGACCAGTCGCGCTGCGCATCTTCCAGCAGCTTGTCGCTCTTTGAGATCCACAGCGCCTTGCGTCTTCCTCGGGCCCAGTTGTCGAGCAGGATCCCGGCCGACTGGCGGCCCTTGCCCGCCCCGGTGCCATCGCCGAGGAAGAAACCCCGGCGGAAGTGGACGGCGTCAGCGGCATCGTCCGCTGCAGCGGAGACCACGTCTCCGGTCTCATCCGCGGTCCAAGACCCCGTGAGATGCGCGCCATGCGCCTCCCCCGCATAGATGACGGTCTCGAGCTGCGCGTCTGACAGCAGGCCGTCGCGCAGGATGGTCGCCGGAAGCTTGGGGCGATAGCTCGGTTTCGGAGGTGCGACAGAGGCCATGGCCGCCGATTGCACAAGCTTGGTCGGGTGCGATGCGGCGTCTGGGATGTCGATAGCCTGCAGACGGAAGGTCTCGTAGATCGCGTCGGACAGCCGTGCGGCATCTTCGTCCTCGGCGGCGTCGCGGAGAGCGTAGTACAGTTCTTCGGCCTCAATCGGCGTTTCGGGTTTCGCCATTTTAGCCGCAGAGGTCGCGCGCGATCGGCTGGTGGTTGTGTGTGTGGCGCGGGCAGGACTTCCCGGGAAGAGGGAAGAATGGAACAGACCTGCATTTGCGGCCTGTTCCAGTTCGAGGCGCGGCGGAATCTCTGCAGTGACCCGGGACATCAGATGCGCCACGTCCCTAGACATGGGTTGGCGCAGGTCTGCGGTGGTGCCGCCCGGCTCGCCGCCGCGGCATTTGTCGAAGACAGAAATCCGCGTCTCGAAGCTGGTGCCGTGCTTGGCGAAAGCGGCGCCCGACACCGCGCTGGTGAAGACGAGATGGGCCGTCTCGGTCATACGGCCGAAGGTCTCGGCCGAGGCCGGCGCATCCGGCGCGAAACCGGCCCCTGTGATGGCGACGAGCCGCCCGCCGGGGGCCAGGCGCGCGAGCGACGAGCGCAGATGCCGGGCCGTCGCCTCGGTCGACCGACCATCGACATTGGCTTGGGCCGAGAAGGGCGGGTTCATCAGGATGACGCTCGGGCTTGAGGAGGCGTCGAGATGATCATCGATCTGCGCGGCATCGAACCGGGTGACCGGTCGGCCCGGGAAAAGCAGCCGAAGGAGATCGACGCGGGTTTCGGCCAGCTCGTTCAGCGAAAGATTGCCGCCCGCGATCTCGGCAAGGATCGCCAGGAGCCCGGTCCCGGCAGACGGCTCGAGGACCAGGTCGCGGGGCGTGATCTGTGCTGCCGCCAGTGCCGCCAGTCCCATGGGCAAGGGCGTGCTGAATTGCTGAAACCGCTCCATCTCTTCCGACCGCCGGGTGTGCGTGGGCAAGAGACCTGCCACCTTGGCGAGGATCGGCAACAGCGCCGCAGGCGAGCCGGCACGCGCAAGCAGCGCCCGACCGAACTTTCGCAGAAAGAGGACCAGCGCCACCTCGCCCGCCTCATAGGCGAGCTTCCAGTCCCAAGCACCGGTCGCATCGGAACCGCCAAAGGCATGTTCCATCTCGCGGCGCAGGCGCAGCGCGTCGATCTGAAGCCCTTGCGCCAGATCGGGCTGCAGCGCTTCGGCAACAGCAACGATCGCAGAGGCAGGATTTGCTGCCAACGGGACAATGGGCGCAGGCAAGGACGCCTGCGCACCAGGGGCAAGATGGGTCATCGGGAAACTCCGGAATGAAGGACAGGATCAGGCCCGGACTCCCTCTCTCGGGCAGCCTCGGACCTGATCTTTCCCGGCCCCTCTCTCCCTCTCGCACCAAGGTGTTCCCGACGCTTGGCTTGATTTTGTTCTTGTTATGTTCTATTTTCAGAGCCAAGCCAGAAAGGGGGTTCCACCATGGAAAGCAGCACCCGCGCCCTGCCCGTAACACCCAAGCAGATTGCCTATGCGCGGTCGCTCGCCCTGCGCAACCGGACGCTCCTGCTCTGGGAGGTTCAGCAAGACCGGCGATCTTTGAGCGCTTGGATCGAGGTTCAGGCCCGGCTGAAGCCTGTATCGGACATGGACCGGCTGCCCACGTCCAAGCAAGTAGCCTTCGCGGAGAAACTCGCCCGGATCAAACGGCGCGCCGTTCCGGACGAATGCTTCCGCGACAAGGGGCTCATGTCGAAGTGGATCGACGGGAATAAGTGATGGGTGTCAGTTGGTGGATGGCGAGTCGGCGCACGAATCCACCAAGGCTTCCTTCCGCCTACGAAACGCTGCTCGTAGTGCGTCGGTCGGTGGGGGCGGACAGTCCAACGCCTCAAAGAACGGCTGATGGTCACATGGCTTCAAGTTCGTGACGTCCGCGCTGTTGTCGTTTGCCTGTTTCATTTTTTCGGACCCCCAAAGGCGCATGCGCTGTAACTTGTCAGCCGACAGCCGCAATCGAGTAGTGCGGTGTCCCATCCCACACAAGATCCCAAGACGCGCCCGGACGAACGTTCTGAATTGCGTGGGGCTCGAAGCAGACCAGGCAATTCCCGCCCGGTGCAGGAGCCCGGACCGAAGGGTAAATCAGGCCCTTGGATCCGCCCCGACGTAGATGCTGTGCCAGGCTTTGGCCCTCGGGATACCCGACAGCCGGATCCGGATGCAGCGCCGGATGATCTGCCTCACCGGTCATGTCATCGAAGACGCCGATGAAGTCGGCCAGCAATTCCACATAGCGGGCGCTGTCCTGGAAGCTGCCGGTAAAGCCGAGTTCGCGTGTGCGGTGCCAGGCCACTTCGCTGACAGAAACCCTCACATCCCATGCGCAGTACCACGCGCCGCGCTCCTCGGCGTTGAAGCGGTTTCCGCCGACGCGGGTGTAAGTGAAGGCTGCGTTGACGTGACTGTCCCCATAGATGCGCAGATCGCGGCTGCGGCGTTGCCAAGCGAGTTCGCGCGGGTCCAGATGCGGGTTGCGCCCGCGTTCGGCCTGTAGACGCCCACTGGTCAGGCCCTCGATCTCTGCCAAGATCTCCATCTCGTCATCGGTATCGACGAGACCGCGCAGCGATGGTGGCTTGTGGTAGGTGGCGGGCAGGAGACGAACGAGACCGCGATCGGAAATCTCGGTCTGCTTCATGCCCCACCACGCAACGCATCAAGATAGGTCCGAACCGCGAGGATCTGCGGCAAACCCCCGTCGATGGCGGTGTCGACTGGTCGGCTTCCACCAAAGAGCGGCCCCTTGTTCGGTCGGGTGAACCAGCTTTTTGCCAGCGGCTCCGAGAAGTAGAGTTCGAGCGACTTGAAGATGCCAATTACAGCGCTGAGCCGCAGCAGTTGGTCCTTGGTGAGCTCTCCGGCGAAATCCGGCTTCTTGGCGCGCTTCCATGTGCTCTCTGACATGTCGGCAAGGCCAGCCGCTTCCTTGAGACTGAGACCCCAAGCATCGGCCACGCGTGCATAAGCTTTCAACGCGACGGTGTTGATCTGTGCGGGTTCCCGGATTTTCTCTGCAACGTACATGGCGTCCTCCATTGGCTTCAATATAGTCCATATGGACTTACTGTAAAGATCAAATGAACCTTGCACTTTGATCACTGTTACCCGAACCGCCGCCCTCCTTCCGTGAACGTATACTCGTTGACGATGATCCCCTCCTCGATGGCCTCGTCCGAGGTGAGGTGGTCGTATTCGGCTTCGAGCTGGCGGTAGAGCCAGCGGGCCAGATCGCGCAGCGCCTCGGTCACGAGCTCCTCGGCGTCCTCGGTCGGCGGCTGCCACCTCGGACTGTCCCGCGTGACGTCGATCGACATGGTGTATTCATGGTAGTAGCGGCCACGGTGGCTGGCCTCGGCGGCGAGTTGGTAGAAGTTTCGCCGCTGGATGGCCTGCAGACGGTCGGCGATGCCATGCAGCGTCGCGTCGGTCGGGGCGTAGTCCCGGATGCGCGTGGCCGCGCCCTTGGCGTGGGACCAGTAGCCCTCGAAGCAGGCGCCGTCGCCCTGGCTCCAGAAACCGGAAAACCAGATGCAAGGCTTGGCCCGCGCCCCGCCACCCATCAGGCGGACGGCGGTGGTCTTCAGGCAGATGCCGAGGATTTCGCAGACCCGCTCGAAATCCTCATAGACCGCATCCCACCAGTCGTCGTGGGGTCCAAGGTCGCGATACCAGTTGCGGGCCTTCTCCTTGGCGGCATCCGAGAGTTCGGGGAACTGGTAGACGGTGGTGCAGATCACCTCAGGCATCGATGTCCTCCCCGTTCAATGCGGCGGCCAGCCATTCTTGCGTGCTGGACCAGCCGATGGATTTGCGCGCACCGAGATCGATGGCATGCGCGCCGCCACCAAAGGCGTCGAGTCGTGGCCGAGAGCAGGTCAGAGAATACTGGAACCCCCAAGGGCCGGTGAGGTCGAGCTCTTCAGCAAGACGCAGGACGAAGCGGATGACGGCTTCGACATCGCCGTTCCCGTCATCATGGATCCAGAGGCTGCTGCCCTCGGGCGCGTCCTGGCGCATGAGATCGAAGCCAGCGATATCCGGGTCGTCGGCGTCCTGATCCGCAGCGCGCAGTTCCTGGAACAGCGCGAGTGCACGGGCAGCCTTGTCGGGGCTGCCGACGTCGAGCAGGCACGAGAAATGGGTGAAGTATTCTGCCATGGGAACCTCCTTAATGGGGAAGACCCGGCCAAGAGGCCGGGTACTGAATCGGGATGAAGGGTCGGCCGGGAGCGATCAGCCGATCGACGTGTCGTCTGCCGCCTTTCGTGCGGCATGCGCGCAGAGCATTTGCCGGTAGAAATGCTTGCGCGCGGTTCGGAGGCCGCAAACGGCGCGTGTGTTGGGGTGCAGCGCCCGGATCGCCGCGCGAACCACTGCCAGTGGCGAAGCGGTCAGCGGCAAGCCAAGACTTAGATAAGTGGGATCGGTCATGTCACGTTACCTCGACCACGGGCGAGACGAGATGCGGATCGACCTGTGCCTCGATCCGTTCGGTCCGACCCATCCAAGGCTCGGGCCGAATGGCCTTCACCCAATCGGCGAAGCTCGGAATGAAGCCGAGGTCTTCCTTCACATGTTGCTCTCCCACCCAGCGGGTCGGGATGATGCGCCCGGTCGAGAGCGAGAGGGTCTGGCCGAAAATCGTCTCGGCCATGAAGATGCCCTCCGCATGGTGGCGCAGCGCCCGGTGCCGAAAATCGGCCGTGATCTCCTTGCTCTGGTCAAACCAGGAATGCACTGCCATGAAGTCGTCGACCGTGCCGCCCCATTTCTTCACCGAGGACAGGGCGTGGTGGTAGGGATGTGCCATCGCCGCCCCCTCAGAAATCGTGGGTGGTGAGTTCGGACGAGGTGAAGCGCTCGTTGAACTCGAGGTGGATGGAGCGCGCGCGCGCGTCGAAGCAGAATTCGCCGTAAGCCCCGTCGTTGTTTTCCCAACCTCCATGGGTGTCAGACAGCAAGTCGTAGGCCAGTTGCTCGACGACATCTTCCAGCGAAAGCGCCCGCGTCTCGACCTCCGGGTCGTCCCAGGTCAATGCGGCATAGGCGATCTCGGTCTTGGGGAAAACAACCTCGGTCTCGCCAGCGTAGGCAGCGATACTCTCAACCTGACCGCTGTCGCCATAGCCGTCGAAACACACAGTCACATGTGTGATGCCCGCGGCAGTCAGGCCATCGAAGAGGCGCTCCTTGTTGGCCGGTCGCAAAGCTGCGATCCGCGCGTCACGCTCGGACTGCCGAGCCAGCACGGCGGCGAAATCAATCCTGGACGGCGCCATCGGCGCGGCCAGGGTGGGTTCGATCTTGGACATTGGAAACTCCGGAATGAGGAAAGGGATCTGAACCCCGAGGCTCTCTCTCGTCCTCGCAGGCTCACATCCTCCCCTGCCCTTCTCTGACTCTCGGGCGTCACGCCGCGATCTGCAGGGCGCGAGACGCGAAGACACGCCAGAGCGGATCGACAAGACGGGCATCGAGAAGGTTGGCGTGGTGCCGCAGCCGTCGCGCGAGGCCATGTTCATGCCACTCGGCCGCCCGCATGGCCTGCGCGCGGGTCTGGCTGGCCTCGGACACGACGGCGCGGGCTTCGGCGGCATCCGAGACCGGGTGGCACCATGCGACCCCGCCATCACAGGTAGCTCCGGCCAGAACGAGACGGCCCTCCCGATCGAGGATTGCCAGGATGCGCGGAGCGTCTTCAGGTGTGATATCTTCGGCGTGAATGATTGCCCCCTGCATGGCCTCGGCCAGCGTGGCAAACCGCTCCAGTACCTTGGGGTGTGCCTGCCCGGACATGAGAGCTGCGGGCGCATGGCAAGCCGTCGTGAGTGCGAACGGCAAGTCTTGATCTGCAAAATCGGTCAGGAGGCTCGGCGGCAAACCTGTTTTCTGCGTTTCCGGCTGAGTTTGGAGAGGAAGGTCGAACATGGGCATATCTCCGACGGAGCTATGCTTGAATTTGGGTGACGCGCATCATCAGGCGGCGCGGTTTTCGGTATCGTTTGTGTGTTCGATACCGTCTGTGAACTTGATTCCTTCGATAACCTTTGGCAACTGATTTCTGCCCTTGAGGCGCAGCCATTTTTTCGATGCTGCCTGAATGAGGGTGAAGACCATCAGTTTTGCGGTCTTTTGTGACAGCGCCCCTTTGGTCCTCACCGTTCGGTGCCGAACAGTGGCGAACACGCTTTCAATCGGGTTCGAGGTGCGCAGATGGCCCCAATGCTCAGCTGGGAAGTCGAAGAATGCAAGCATCGCCTCTTCGTCCTTTGTCAGGCAGGCAACACCTTTTGGGTATTTGACGCCATACTTTTCGGAGAAAACTGCCAACGCAGCATCGGCTTCTGCGCGCGTTCCGGCGTGCTGGATGTCGTCCAGATCTGACTTGACCGCCAGGGCCATCTGCTTGGGAAAACAGTTCTGGACGTTCTTTACCTTATGCACCCAACACCGTTGGTGCTTTGTGCCTGGAAACGTTTTGTCCAGTGCGTTCCAGAACCCCATGGCTCCATCCCCAACCGCAATTTCCGGTGCGACGGACAGCCCGCGGCCTTTGATGTCGGTCAGCAACTCATGCCAGCTCTGCGCGCTCTCCCGCAGGCCGACCTGAAAGCCGATCAGCTCTTTCTTGCCCTCCGGTGTCGCGCCGATGATCACCAGCATGCATTCGGCATTTTCCTCCATCCGCGCCTGAAGATAGACGCCGTCCGCCCAGATGTAGACATAGTGGCGGGCAGACAGATCCCGCCGTGCCCAGGCATCATATTGAACCTGCCATCCGGCAGTCAGACGCGAGATGACGCTTGGCGAGAGGTTGGGTGCATCCGGCCCCATGATGGCCGACAGCGCGTCCTGGAAATCGCCCGTCGATATGCCCTTCAGATAAAGAACAGGCAGCAGCGCGTCCAAGCTGATCGAGCGGCGCGCCCATTTCGGCAGAATGTTCGAGGTAAAGCGGATTTTTTCTGCCCCATCACAGGACGCCATCCGGTCGCGCACCTTGGGCCGCTGGACATCCAGAGCACCGATCCCCGTCTGAATCTTCCGTTCAGGGCCAAATCCATGCCGCACAATCCGCTGGCGGCCATCCTCCAAGTGCTCAGCGGCAAAACTGGCGACAAACGCATCAGCTTCGGCTTTCAGCGCCTCCGCCAGCATCCGGCGCGCACCTTCCCGTGCAATTTCTGTCAATGGATCCGCTATCGATTCCGATTGGCGAAAGGGCAGGATCGTTGTATCGTTCTTCATAGGCGTATTGCTCCTCGTGAGGTTCTGGCCGGCTTCAACACCCGCCACAATACGCCGCACTTCAAATCACACCATCACCCAAATTCCCGCATAGCTCTCTCCGACGGTGCGGAGAGCCTCTCTCCCCGCTTCAAACCGTCAAAGACCAAACCCCCGCCCTCTTCCTCGGAAGGGTGACGGCGGCAGGCTCGCAAGGCGCGTCACAGCTTGCCCAGGGCCCGCAGGCTCAGTTCCGTCCCGGCGCCGACGATGACGTGGTCATGCAGCGTCAGGCCGAAAAACTTACACCCCTTCTGGATCTCCCCGGTAATGCTGAGATCGGCCTCCGACGGTGTCGGATCGCCCGACGGGTGGTTGTGGATCAGGATCAGCGCGCTGGCGTTCAGCATCAGCGCCCGCTTGATCACCTCGCGTGGATAGACCGGGACATGGTCGACCGTGCCGGTAGACAAAAGCTCATCAGCGATGATGCGGTTCTTGCGGTCGAGATAGAGGACATGGAAGCGCTCGATGGGACCTCGGACAGTCAGCGCACAATAGTCCATCAGCGCTTGCCAGCTGCCGATGACCGGGTTCTGGCTGAGGTAGCGGCCGAGGATGTCGCGTGCCTCGAGGATGACAGTTTGTTCCTGGGGGGTCATGGGGGTCTCGCTGAACTGTGCACACCGAAGTCCCCTGCCCTCTCGGGGCGGGGCCAGTGGCGTGCATGCGGAAGAGGAGAACGCGACCGCCGCGGATGCAGGCGGTCGCTGTGCCGGGCTTCGCGTCAGCCGACCCGGTCGAGGAGCTTCTTGGCGCGCCCTTCCATGTCGAGGCGTGCATCCTGCTGAGTCTTGTCGCGGGCGAGCCGCGTGATGCCCTGCACGAAATCGAAGATGCTCTCGGGCGGGCGGCCTTCCTCCATCAGCACCTTCTCGATGATCTTGCCGGATTCGGCTTTCGAGAAACCGCGCTTACGCAGGAAATCCGCGCGGTCCTCATCGCTGCGCACCACGATCTGCTGCCGCGCCGCCTTGATCCCGTTCACGAACCCCTGCGGCGAGGAATTGGCAAACCGCGTCAACGCGGGCGCGGCCTCATGTGCGAAGCGCGAAGCGGCGTATTTCGAGTGACGGATCTTGATCTCTTGGAAGTCCTCGACACCCCAGAGATTGCGGTTCTGGCACACCGCCCGCAGATAGAAGCTCGCCATACCAAGGGTCTTCGCGCCCACCTCGGAATTCCAGCAATAGAAGCCCCGGAAATAGAGATCGGGGGAGCCGTCGGGTAACTTACCCGCCTCGATCGGGTTGCGATCATCGACGAGGAACAGGAAGACGTCGCGGTCAGACGCATAGAGCGTGGTCGTGTCGCGGCTGATTTCGACATCGGGGTTGTAGACCCCGGTCGACCAATCCAGCACACCCGGCACCTTCCAGCGCGTATCGCCGGTGCCATTGCCCGCGATGCGCTGCACCGCCTCTACAAGTTCGAAGTCATGGATGCGGCCGTAGTCGGGACCGGTCACGGCGCGCAGTTCCGTTCGGCCATCCTCGGTCTCGAAGGTCTTCACCTGCTCGGCGCGGTGGTTGGTCAAACCGTATTGCAGGTTGATCCCCGCCAAAGGCGCGGGAAGCTGCCGCAGGTAGGATGCCGGCGCACCGACGATGCTGGCAAGCTGGCCGAAGGCCCAGTGCGTGGGCGCGACCGGCTCATGCGCTTTCGGCAGGACCAAGTGCAGCCGCTCTGCACTGTCGCGCGCAGCCTCGACACGGATGTCGGCGGTTTGCACCACCCGGCTGCGGCTGCGCTCAGAGCGACCCTTCACATTGGCCCAGAGATCGTCGAGCGACAGGTACCGCTCGTCATCCGGCCGGTTGAACCATTCGGACGACACCCGGCCGTTCCGCTCGCCCCGGCTCACATCCACTTTCCAGCCACCGGCCCGCGCCGGCTGAACCGGATCCAGAACTTCCACAACGCCCATCGACATTCCTCCGTGACAGGCGCCGGGAGCCACTCTCCCAGCCTTCAACCTGTCGCGAAAGCAGCCAGCCTTTCTTTCACTCTTCAAAAGAGGCACGAGCGGCAGCAATGCGGGACGAAGCGGGCTCTCGCTGCGCCTGCGCCATCTCCGAATTTCTTACCCAGATTCGGTTGTGCCAGCGCAGTATGTGTCCATATCTAGATGTGCGCGGGGAATCTCAGACTTAGCGGGTGAATGGTGAGCAAGATGCAGGATGAAGAGGGCAAGACCGACGAACTGCCACAAGGCGTTACGATTCCGAGCGATCTTCAGTTTTCCGCCAGAATGTTTGCAGATGAGGATTACGCCAAGGAGGCGATTTACAAGTTGCATTCCGTTCTCAGCGTTATCAGTCAATCCATTGACCTAGCCAACCTGGATGGCGTCACCGTCGCCTTCGACTACGACGAGGCACTAGCTGATCTTGATCGTGGATATGAGACAACCTACACGCTCACCGCCACCAAAGGTGTCGCCATCGGTGTTGCAATGGCACCCACGGTAATTCGCGACGGTGTGATCAAAACGCATCTAGTACTTAACGCGAACTACGCGCTCAGCATCCTAGAAGAACCCGGGGAGGAAACCGAATACTTCTGGCAATCGCTTCATCTAGTTGCGCACGAATGCGCGCATGTGGAGGTGACAGCAGCATTTGACAGGTCTTTCCCCGGGTTTCTTCTTCAGAAAACACATAGCAATATCCTAGACAACATGCGCTGGCAGGTAATTCTGGCAACGTGGGATGAGTATGCAGTATGCCGCATCGCCGGCTCTATCGGATATGACCCCGCGGAGGGTTACCTCGAAACCTTGGTCAAGGTGTTGGGCGATACCAGGGGCCAATGCTATGAGCTGATCAAGGCATATCGGACCCACGGGGATGTTGGGCAGATTGTGGGGGAAGTGTATGGCAAGCTCGGCGATCTGCTAAAGTATTCATCTTACTTTGTGGGTGCCGCAGCGGCGCAGGAAACCCCAGAAACGCATCCGCCTGCTCTCACCGATGCGTCTGAGTTTGGGTGGTTTGCTCCGTTCTACGAACGCTTAATTGAAGTGCACGAGGCGCTTTGGAGCGAATTTGGGAAATGGAAGAATCTGGATGCCTTCGAGGCAATTGGCGATGTCTTAGAGGACATGGCTGAGAGTATTGGTGTCGAAGCTTCGCGCGAGTCCGACGACTTGATTAATTTCAGTATTCCATACCGACCGGAAAGCATGCCCGACATTGCCATGACAAACCCGTTAATGCGTGCACTGCTCGACAGATAGCTGCCGTTCAAAAAAATTGCATCATCGGCCAAAGTCGGCTCGAAGCTACATTGTAGCAGCGCAGCGAGCCCGGCGGGTTTCCCCGCCGGGCCCGAGGGGGAGACCCCGTTCTCAGAACGGGATCTCATCGTCGCGGTCGACCAGCTCGGGGTTTTCATTCTCGGCCGACTTCGGGCGGCTCAGGAAGTCGACCTTCTCGGCGATGATCTCGCAGCCGTAGCGGTCGTTCCCCATACTGTCGATCCACTTGGTGTAGTGGATGCGGCCGTGGACGAGGACCTTCATGCCCTTTTCGCAATGCTCGGCGACCGTCTTGCCGAGACCGTTGAAGCAGGTGATGCGGTGCCATTCGGTGTCCATGACCCGGTAGCCGTTCTCGTCGCGCATTACTCGGCCTTCCGAGAGGCGGGGACGCGAGGTGGCGAGGCTGAAGTTGGTGATCTTGGTGCCGCTCTGGGTGCTGCGGACTTCGGGGGTCTGACCGATATTGCCGGCGAGGATGACGATGTTCTGCATGATAAGCTCCTGTGTTTCCTGTCTTCGGGACCGTCCCTTCGACAAGACCCTGAAAAAGCCCGTCGGGTGACGCGTGCACGGTGGACAGCATGGACACCGGACACCCCCAGAGGACCGGGGTGGAGCGGGCAGGACGCCACAGGCGGCCAACACGGCCCGGACTGACGCGGGGTTGCGCGCGAGAGCCCGAACGGGATTAGGGGATTGTCAGTCGAAGGGATGGCCCAGGAGACAGAGAGATACGGGGAGCCCATGCCAGACTATGACCCCTTGCGAGAGTGTCCGACCTTTTGTGTATGGCTGATCCGGTTCATGCTGCACCGAAAGGAAGCATGAATGACTATTTCGAAAGACATCTTGGACGAATTGCTTAAGGGTGTGGAGCGCCCTGAGGATCTGCTCGGCGATGCCGGGCTGATGAAAGAGCTGAAGATCAAGCTCATGGAACGAATGCTGGGCGCGGAGCTGACGGCGCATCTTGGCTACGAGGAAGGCAAAGACGCTCCACCCGGCCAGACCAACCGCCGCAATGGCGCCTCGAGCAAGGTGCTGAAGAGCCAAGACGGCGAACTGCCGCTGGCGGTGCCTCGCGACCGCGACAGCAGCTTCGAGCCCGAGCTGGTGAAGAAGGGCCAGACCCGGATCGACGGGATCGATGACAAGATCATCGGGCTTTATGCGGCCGGGCTGACGGTCCGGGACATCCAGGCTCACCTGCTTGATCTCTACGGCCTGAAGGTCTCGCCCGACCTGATCAGCCGCGTCACCGATGCGGTGCTGGACGAGGTCAGGGAATGGCAGACCCGCGCGCTGGATCGGATGTATCCCATCGTGATCTTCGACGCTCTACGGGTGAAGATCCGTGACGCCGACAGCCGGACAGTGAAGAATAAGGCCGTCTACGTCGCCCTGGGCGTCACCCGTGATGGGAGCCGTGAGGTTCTGGGCCTGTGGACCGCCGAGAACGAGGGCGCCAAATTCTGGCTCTCGGTGATGAACGAGTTGAAGAACCGGGGCGTGCAGGACATCCTGATCGCGGTCGTGGACGGGCTGAAGGGCTTTCCTGAGGCCATCACCGCCGCGTTCCCGGACGCCATGGTCCAGACCTGCATCGTGCATCTGGTGCGCCATTCCCTGAATTTCTGCTCTTGGAAGGACCGCAAGGCCGTGGCTGCGGACCTACGCCGGATTTACAGTGCCCCGACCGCCGATATGGCCGAGGCCGAGCTCGATGCCTTCGAGGAGAAATGGGCCGGGAAATACGCCTCCATCGCCCCGGCCTGGCGCCGGGCATGGCAGGAGGTGATCCCGTTCTTTGGTTTCGATCCCGCGATCCGGAAAATCATCTACACCACGAATGCCATAGAAAGCTTGAACCGCGTGATCCGGAAAACGATCAAGACGCGGGGCTCCTTCCCGACCGACGAGGCCGCAACCAAGTTGATCTATCTGGCAATCCGCAAATTCGAAAAGGATGGCCGAAATGTCCGGGAATGGTTTGCAGCCCGCAACCAGTTCGCCATAATGTTCGGCGAGCGCTTCGACGCTTGAGTATCTGAAACCGCATGGGCCGGGCCAGATACACATAGTTCATGACACTCCCCCCCTTGCCAATCGGACTGTTTGACCCAAAGCCCAGCACCCCCCCAGCGGCCAAAGTGGCTATCACCAGCTCTCGTCGCACTGCCCTTGCCTGCTAGGAAATGCAGGGCCCCACCGCGATGGGATATCGATACCGGGAAATCCAAGACACGGACCGCATCAACGGCTGCTTTCGATCTCGAGGTACGGTCGCTCAGCGAGCTGAAGAAAATGCAGAAGGACGTCGCCAAGGCGACTGCCACATTCGAGGATCGGCACAAGGTGGAAGCCCGCGCCAAGGTGGACGCTTTCGCCCGAGACCTCGGCCACTCCCTAGCCGAACTTGTCGGCACCGAGGCGAAATTCACCTCAGCACCTGTTGTGGCGAAATACCGGCACACCGAGAATCCGGCGATCACATGGTCTGGCCGGGGGCGCAAGCCGAACCTAATCTGCGAGCATGCGCTCATCCTGCACGACCAGCAGCGTCAGAATCTCATCATCATAGATGCGGACGGTCTGTTCCTTGATCGGTATCTCATCTGCCCAAGGTTTGTCGAACCAGGCATCCGCCCCACTCGCGCGCAGCATCCTGTCGTCGGGCCCTCCTCCAAACAGGACATCGAACGCGAGGCTGTCCTTGTCCAAGTGATCCATTGGAAACCATCGCTGGTCTACCGTGGGAGATCGCGTGAACCACTTCCGTCCCCTAGAACTATGACAGACTAGGAAACTCGGCAGCGTGTTTCGCTCGACCAGTCTAATCGCAGCGGCCGTCAGGCTCATGTCGAAATCCTCCGCCATAGCCCTAATGGTCCCCATGTCGAAACGATTATTGTAGCCACGAAGGCTCTCTCGGATCAGGAACTCGGGCATCAGGAGCTGCGCGGCGAAGCGGTCGGCCGCGCGCTCAGGAAGTTTTCCGATCGTGCTGCCCGTCTCGATATCTTCAGACTGGCACATCAAGGTCTGACCCCGATGACACTGCCAATGACCGATCTCGTGTGCCAGGGAAAAGCGCCTCCGACGAGGGTTCCCATCCGGCTTCAGGGAGATCTTCGCACGGTTCCCCGCACCAATGATCCGAGCCTCGCACCCGTGCAGATGACGGTATTGGACACGCGCGTTCTGCGTCCAGGCGATGGCCTCCAAGTCGATCTGGTCGGGGCGCGAGACGCCGAATTCCCTTAGCAATTCCTCTGGATCACGGATGGTGCGCATCACTCATCGTCATCCCAATCGTCACCCATGAGCTCCTGCAGATCCTCAAGGACCCCCTCCAGATCGCCATCATGCTCCTTCTCAAAGTTGCGGGCGGCCATCGTAAGGTCAGTGTTGCCGGCGACGATCGCGGCGATCTGCGCGCGAAGTTCGTCCTGGGACTTTTGCTGTTCTTTCCGCTTCTGGCGTTCATGATGCAGGTCGACCGCCTTGCGAGCGTTCTGCAGACGCCGCTGCCCACCCTCTGCAAGCGCGAATGCGAAGAGGTCGTCCATTTCCTTGTCGAACGCGTCGATATCGACGCCCTCTTCCCGAAGCTCCGCCTCGATCTCGGCGTCGCTCATGGCAAAGACATCTTCCACCATCTCGTCTTCAAGACGGGTCACTCCGGGGGCCTTCTTTTTTGTCATCGGTTATCACCCTGGGCCCGGTAGTTCTCGATTTTTCGATTCATTCTTCTCCGGACCGTTTCATATGAGGTCTTGCTTCCGAAGAGCTCAACCAGTTCTTCCGGCGTGCTGTTGTTGAGCAGACCTTCTACGAGAAGTTGCACTTCCCAATCGTCACCGCACAGTTCGATGGCCTTCGCGTGTTGCTCCTCACGGAACTCGCGGGCCTCAAGGGCGGCTTCGGTTGATGGTTCTTCATCCCGCCATTCCTCTCGTGTCGAGAGCTCTTCGCGTTTGTCGGCGGCGACCTTTCTGCGCTTCGCGGCATTGGACGTGATGCTCTGCATCACCTTGTCCAGATGGCGCACGATATCGACGGAACGGTTCCATCGTCTCTTCCCCTCTGCTGTGCTTGCGATGGCTTCATGCAGCAACCCCTCAGGGTCTCCCGCAAACCAGGCGCGCCTTTTGGCTACTGCCGCGAGCCTTCGCTTCTGTTCGGCTGACAGGTTTCGAATTGCCTCGGTGGCGTCTTCGGGAGGATAGAACTTCTCTATGTCTTTGTCGTCTTTCATGAGCCGCTCGATTGCCTGTCACTCTTGTATGCTCCCGAAAAGACGCCCATCGGACATCTTCTTTGGATTTTTTTCCGAGGGATTCGTTTTATGGGAGTGCCGACGGAGATCACACCATACCAAGTTGTGCGCAAAAACTCATTACCAATATCTGGTAGAAGCGACGGCCTCGTCGCGCCGTATAGGACCGGCATCAGGCGGCGCGAAACTTTCTTACGAATTTTCTGGCGGCAGCGTCCGATGGGCCGCCTCTCGGGAGCATAGGGGGCACAAGGCGCCTGCTGCGGGCGTCGAGCAGACAAGAAAAGGATTTGCTGCCATGTCTACCGAACCGATCGAGATCGAAGATCTCCAGGCCGCCCTGATGGCCGGCCGCAAGCCCCGCGACCACGGACCCTACAAGGTCAAAGTCGGCGACCACGACCTGAAGTTCACCGACGCCGTCATCGACGATCCGACGCCCACCGGCCGCCAGATCATCGAGGGGGCCGGCTTCCGTAAGGCCGAGGAACACCTCGTGTTCCAGGTGCTGCGCAACGGTGAACTTGAAGAACTGCGCCTCGAGGAAACCACGGATCTGCGCCCTGGCCAGGTCGAGCGCTTCCTGGTCTTCCCGAGCGCGGAATCTTTCCGCTTCGACATCGATGGCAAACGCCTCGAGTGGGGCCACAAGGTCATCAGCGGTCGCGTGCTCAAGAAGCTGGCCGGGGTCGATCCCGCCAAGTTCGCCGTCTGGCAGGTGATCCCCGGCAAGGATGACATCCTGGTCGGCGACACCGATCTGATCTGCCTCGCGGATGCTGGCCTGGAGCACTTCTTCACCGGCGTGCCCCAGACCACGGAAGGGGGTGCGGAATGAGCCTCCTCCCCCGTCAGGATCGCCGCTACCTCGATGGGCGCGGCATCACCGTTCGCGAGGTCATCGAAGGCGGAAAGAAGGGCGTGATCCTCACCGGGATCACGCTGCCGAAAGGCAAGTATCAGGTCGCCCAGGCGGATATCCTGATCCTGCTGCCGCCCTCGTATCCCGAGGTCGCGCCCGACATGTTCTACGCCGTGCCGCATCTGAAGCTCCTTGCCGGCCAGCGTGAGCCCCGCTGCACGCAGGCACGCCAGGCCTTCGATGGCCAGAACTGGCAGCGCTGGTCTCGCCATAACAACCAGTGGCGTCCCGGCACCGACGGCATCTGGACCATGCTGAAGCGGGTCGAAGAGGCCCTGGAGGTGGCGGCATGGAGCTATGCGGGAATTTGGGTGATGGTGTGATTTGAAGTGCGGCGTATTGTGGCGGGTGTTGAAGCCGGCCAGAACCTCACGAGGAGCAATACGCCTATGAAGAACGATACAACGATCCTGCCCTTTCGCCAATCGGAATCGATAGCGGATCCATTGACAGAAATTGCACGGGAAGGTGCGCGCCGGATGCTGGCGGAGGCGCTGAAAGCCGAAGCTGATGCGTTTGTCGCCAGTTTTGCCGCTGAGCACTTGGAGGATGGCCGCCAGCGGATTGTGCGGCATGGATTTGGCCCTGAACGGAAGATTCAGACGGGGATCGGTGCTCTGGATGTCCAGCGGCCCAAGGTGCGCGACCGGATGGCGTCCTGTGATGGGGCAGAAAAAATCCGCTTTACCTCGAACATTCTGCCGAAATGGGCGCGCCGCTCGATCAGCTTGGACGCGCTGCTGCCTGTTCTTTATCTGAAGGGCATATCGACGGGCGATTTCCAGGACGCGCTGTCGGCCATCATGGGGCCGGATGCACCCAACCTCTCGCCAAGCGTCATCTCGCGTCTGACTGCCGGATGGCAGGTTCAATATGATGCCTGGGCACGGCGGGATCTGTCTGCCCGCCACTATGTCTACATCTGGGCGGACGGCGTCTATCTTCAGGCGCGGATGGAGGAAAATGCCGAATGCATGCTGGTGATCATCGGCGCGACACCGGAGGGCAAGAAAGAGCTGATCGGCTTTCAGGTCGGCCTGCGGGAGAGCGCGCAGAGCTGGCATGAGTTGCTGACCGACATCAAAGGCCGCGGGCTGTCCGTCGCACCGGAAATTGCGGTTGGGGATGGAGCCATGGGGTTCTGGAACGCACTGGACAAAACGTTTCCAGGCACAAAGCACCAACGGTGTTGGGTGCATAAGGTAAAGAACGTCCAGAACTGTTTTCCCAAGCAGATGGCCCTGGCGGTCAAGTCAGATCTGGACGACATCCAGCACGCCGGAACGCGCGCAGAAGCCGATGCTGCGTTGGCAGTTTTCTCCGAAAAGTATGGCGTCAAATACCCAAAAGGTGTTGCCTGCCTGACAAAGGACGAAGAGGCGATGCTTGCATTCTTCGACTTCCCAGCTGAGCATTGGGGCCATCTGCGCACCTCGAACCCGATTGAAAGCGTGTTCGCCACTGTTCGGCACCGAACGGTGAGGACCAAAGGGGCGCTGTCACAAAAGACCGCAAAACTGATGGTCTTCACCCTCATTCAGGCAGCATCGAAAAAATGGCTGCGCCTCAAGGGCAGAAATCAGTTGCCAAAGGTTATCGAAGGAATCAAGTTCACAGACGGTATCGAACACACAAACGATACCGAAAACCGCGCCGCCTGATGATGCGCGTCACCCAAATTCAAGCATAGCTCGGCGGCATGAAGCGCAGGGACATCACCCTCCACGCCCGTCACCGCGACAAGCTGCAGGCGCTGCTCGCGCACCCCCGTGGGCACGAGGGCGCCGCCTACATGCTGCTCGGCAAAAGCGAGATCGCGCAGGACCCCTGGGACCTCGAGCCGCGGACCCGCTACACCTCCTACGAGGTCATCGCGATCCCGCAGGAGGACCGCGTCGATGCAAGCGACAAGCACGTCACCTGGAATACCAACTCCTTCGCCCAGCTCTGTCGCCGGGCCAAGGAGGAAGGCTTGGTGCCGGCGATCGTTCATAGTCACCCGGGAGGCTTCGACGGTTTCTCGGACCAGGACGATCGCAACGAGCGGGACCTGTTCACCATGGCCCGGAACCGTAACGGCGAGGGGACACGCCTGGTGAGCGTCGTGCAGGTCGGTGACGGCCTCTACCGGGCACGGGTCTGGGAAGACGACATGATACCCCTGCCCTGTCACCGCGTGACCGTCATCGGCACTCGGCTCGAGATCCAGTCGACCGACGTGCCGACCCCGTCGGAAGCCTTGGCCCGGCAGGCACTGGCCTTCGGGCCGGAGGTCAACGGACTCCTCAAACAGCTCTCCGTTGCCGTGGTCGGCTGCGGCGGCACGGGAAGCCCGGTGGTCCATCTCCTCGCTCGCCTCGGCGTGGGGCGCATCGTGGTCATCGACGATGACGTGGTCGAGCATTCCAACCTGAACCGCCTGTATGGCGCGACCCGAAAGGATGCCGAAAACGCGGTGCCCAAGGTCGACGTCATGGTGCGCGAGGTGACGATGATGGGCCTCGACGTCGAGATCCGGTCGATGAACGGCTGGGTGGATGCGCCGCATATCCGTGACGCGCTGAAATCCTGCGACGTCATCTTCGGATGCACGGACGATCACGCCGGGCGCCTCTACCTGAACCGCGTGGCGCACTTCTACCTGATCCCGGTCATCGATGTGGGGCTGGTCCTCATGCCCCGTGACGATGGTGTGCCCGGCCTCCTCGAGATGGCCGCGCGGGTCAGCGTGCTGTTTCCCACGTCGGCGTGCCACGGCTGCCGCGGCACAGTCGATCGCGTCAGGGCTCGCGAGGAGGACCTCCAGCGATCGGACCCCGCCGAATATGAACGGCAGAAGACCGAAGCCTACGTCCGCGGCGGAGGTAATCCCGCGCCGGCCGTCGTGACCTTCACCTCCGAGGCCGCCACCATGGCAGTGAACGAACTTCTTGCCGGTCTCGTCGACTTCCGCGGTGGCGGCGGATGGACATGGCAACGCTATCGCAAGCTCGACAAGGGCTTCGAGCGTTCGCAGGCGGCGCAGCCCCGGTCCGACTGCCCGGTCTGCGGCAGCGAGGAATACTGGGGCCTCGGCGACATCGATCCGTTCCTGGATCGCATCGGGTGAGCGGGATGATAATTGACGTTCTGCGGAAGAGCCTCGAGCTCTTCCGCCTCATTCCGCAAAGTGACCTGGTCGCCAGGGTAACACCCACACATCCGGCGCCGGACCAGATTGTGCCTGGGGAGATGACCATCGTGCGCGATGGCGTCGACAAATGGGCCTGCTTCCACTGCCCCGGCGGGTGCGGCGAGACCATCAAGCTGTCCCTCAGCAAGAACCGGAGCCCCAGGTGGACGGCTACATCAGACTGGCTGAAGCGACCGACGATCTCACCGTCGGTTCGCCAGACGAACGAGTGCCGGTGTCACTTCTGGATCCGGCAGGGGCGGATTGACTGGTGCCGCGACAGCGGTTCCCGATCAAGATGACTGCGCAGCTTTCGGGCCAGATGGCCAAATGACTTCATAGCCAACGGCGATCTCGTTGCGGACATTCGTTCGTGCCGCAGCAAAAGACCACTCTCCGCCCAACTTGGGCGCATCACGGTCCACGCGGGGTCGCATACCGGCGTTCCTCGGATCGGCATCGCCGATCTCTTCGTCGGTGATAGGCCCAGGGGCACACCTGTGCCACGCCTGGGCCCTCGGGAAGTGAGGCCGAAGCCTCACCCGAAGGGATCGTATTCCGAGACGATCACGACCTCGTCTCCGTCGATTTCATCGGCGGGGACGGCGCCGAAGGTTCCATCGCCTGCCTGGAAGACGACGATCGAGACCATGAGCGTGGCGGCGAGGGAGGCTGCGAAGGCGTGAGCATCTTTGTGGGACATCTGTTTGGCTCCTGTCTTGGAGGCGGAGGACCATCCCCCGCGCGACAGGACCCCGCAGGCCCGAAGACTGGCTGACATCACCGGGTGCGTTCGGCTCGTCCGAATCCACCCGGCGGCACGGGCTCGCCCGTAGTCCGACCCCTCGCGGGTTGATCTCGAAGACGGGATTCGGGGCAAGGAAGGGAATGGCGAGCGGGGGATGGTGCGACCGCTGACTGGAGCCTGGTGTTCCGCTGATGCTATCGCTGCCAGCCTCCCGGGCAGACATTTGGTAGAAGACCTCCTTCCGTGTTGGATTGGATCCTATGGTGCCCCGCGATCTCGCGGGACAGGGCCGTGATGGGTGAGAGGCCCGCGCTTTGGCGGGCCCCTTGAGTTCTACGTAGGCTCAGGCGGCAAGTTCCGCGTCCCCTGCCCTATCCCCGTTCTTGCTGCCGACGATCTCGAGTCGCGCGTTGCGATAGCCTTCCCTGGCGATCCAGAGTTCGGCAGCCGTGACAGACTCGGCCAGGTGGAGCAACTCCGTGGACCCGCCGAAATCCAATAGGACACGCACCTGCCCGGGCTGTGGTTCCTCAGCGACCTCGAAGGTCAAGGCGCTATCCGCCGAATGTGTCCGCATGATGGTGACGAGGATGACCCCGTCCGAGGAGAAGTTCCCCTCGTGCAGCGTGAACGACGCCGGCGCCGTCCAGGTCGGATAGGGTCGCGGCGGCTCCTTCTTGACGAGACGGCCGACGCCGTTCGAGCGCTCCCAGGCCGCGAGCTTCTTTGTGAACCGTGCGGGCGGTTTCGGACTGTTGTCGGTGTAGCGAATGAGCGCGCCCAGGGGCGCGGTGTCGAGAATGGTGGTTGCAGACATGATTCCTCATCCTGAATGCGTCATTTTGCATTCATCATATTGATATTGTTTGGTTTTATGTGTTTGAGGGCGGGGAAACCCGCCCTCGGATGACGCGGATCACTCAGCAGCCATCATCGACGCATCATCACCCGGCAGGTCAGCGGTGAGGAAGGCGGGAAGGTCGACATCTTCGGCCTGCTCGGCGTCGGAAACGGGCTCAGGTGCCCCCTGCCCTTCCGCACCGTCGAGTGTTACCAGGTCGTGACGGCGAAGAACCTCCGGCAACCAGCCGCTACCTTTCAGCAGACGCTCGGCTTCGGTCGCCATCTCGCCCTTCTTCAGGTGATCGAGGAGTTGCGCCGTCCCCTCCCCTTTCGCCTCGCGCACGGCCTCGAGGATCCGTGCCTTGGGCACGCGGTTCAGGTAGGTATCGGCCGTCGGCTCCCAACCCGCCTCGACCATGTCGAGACCTGTCGCCTGTGCAACCAAGTCGGACTGGGTCATCCGCTTGGTCAAACCGCTGGCGGAGATACCGGCACCATAGGGGTTCACCTTCTCATGCAGCGCGTTGATCCCAAAGCTGAGGCAATGCGCGAGCAGGGACAGCCGGCTCGCCTGATCGAGGGAAGCCAGGTAGTCCCAGAGAGCGGCATCGTCGCCGAGCGGCAGGTCGGCCTCCCACCCCGCGTGACGATCGTCTACCAGCTTGGCCACCACGCTGTCCTTCAGATCGCTCGCCTGCGCGGACATGTAGACGTGCCGGACCGAGGCCTCGAGGCAGCTGCCCGCCGAACTGGACGTCCGGAAGGTGTCACCCACGAGCTTCAGGAGCAGCAGCGTCAGTGCGACGTCGGGGGAGCGCCCGACAGCTTCGCGCAGTGCCAATGTCCGGTGCGCCGTCAGCTCCATGACCAGCCGCTCGGGCAAGGGTTTCAACGCGCAATCGTCCTCGTCTTCGGTCACGTTCGCGCCAAGCGCCTGACCAGCAGAAGTAATTACCGTGCCGTGGCCGATACCATCCACATGGCTCCCCGTTGAAAGCTCAGCGCCCTGCCCGTCTTCCGCCTGTTCACCGCTGTGGACATCGGCGTCTTCCCGAGGCTCATCCTCGGGCCGGACAAAGCCCCGGTAGACGGCAAGCTCGCCATAGCGATCAAGCGTCACGAAAGCCCCTGCCCGCGCGATCTCCTCCGCGTCGAAGATCAGCGGCCGCGCCTCGAGGTTCTCCATCGCGACTTCCAGCTCGCCAAGCCGCGCGTCGATCTCATCGGGGAATTCATCCTGGCCCTCGCATTCCTCCTCGAGCGCCCGGTACTCGGCAAGCAGCCTGGCATGGGCCGCGCCTTCGTCATCCGTCATCGGCGCCGGGTCTCCGTTGAGTCGCCGCAAGCCGTGGCTGTAGCCATAGGGCAGATCGAGCGAGACCTCGATCCACTTCCAGCCCTCAGTTGCGATGGCTTCGGCTTCAGTCTGAAGCTTCTCGCTGACCAGACGATCCAGCAGGGCAGGGTCTTCCAGCCAGCCGCCGTCATCACCTTGGAAGAGGTCGTGCAGCATGGTGCCGCCGGCAGCCTCATAGGCCTCGACGCCGACAAAGACGGCACGACGATCGGAGGCCCGCACCGAAGTTTCCGTCAGCATGCGTCGGATCTGATAAGGCTCCTTGTTCCAGGACGACTTGATCGCATCCCAGACCTGGATCTGGCGCTCATGATCCGGATTGACCGTGAAGGCCATCAGCTGCTCCAGCGTCATCTCGTCTTCGGCATAAAGCTCGAGCAGGGCAGGGGCCACGGCGGCGAGTTTCAGGCGCTGTTTGACCACCTGCGGCGTGACGAAGAAAGCGGCCGCGATCTCTTCATCGCCCTGACTCTTCTCCCGAAGCGCCACAAAGGCGCGGAACTGGTCGAGCGGATGCAAGGCAGCGCGCTGCATGTTCTCAGCGAGCGAGTCGTCTTCGGCGAGGATGGTGGAATTGGCATCCCGAACGATGCAGGGAATGGGCGTGGTCTTGGCCAGGCGTTTCTGTTTCACCAGCAGAGACAGGGCCTGGAAGCGTCGGCCGCCAGCGGGGATTTCGAACTTGCCGGTCTCGGAACCATCATCCGCCAGAACTGGCCGGACGCTCAGGCTCTGCAGCAACCCGCGACGGGCGATGTCTTCGGCCAGTTCCTCGATGGAGATGCCGGCCTTGATGCGCCGAACGTTGGACTGGCTCAGCACGAGCTTGTCGAAGGGAATGTCCCGGGACGGGGACAGGGTGACTTTCTGGGCAGATTTCGCCATCAGATCTTCTCCACGACGGGCGCCGGAAGCCACTCTCCCGATCTCACTTCCCGTCACCCCTTTCACAGCCCATCTCTACCTCTCAACATGTCCACCGCGGTGGACGTCACGCAGTAGCTGCCCCAGGACGAGAAAGCCTCTCCAGCAACCGTGATGGATTGAAGTCAGTTTCTCTGCGACCGAGCGTGATGCTGTGGAAATACGCTCCAAAGTCTCGGATGCGGTTGCTCATCTGGAGAATTATGAAGATGGCGCATGATGCTTTTTGAGAGCCTATCTTCCTAGCAGCCTTTTCGAAGGTGCTTTCGTGGATTCCCATCATTGGAGCGAGTGTTCTGGCGTGGCTTTCGACATCGTGCCAGTTTCTAAGCGAATTCGTCGCGAACGATGTAGCTTGGTCACAAACGGTTGTGAGCGTTTGCAGGGGAAGTGTTTCGCTGTCGGTCCCGCTTTCTAAATCTTTTTGTTCTTTTTTAGACTTAGAATGGTGCCGGACAGTTCGCCCGTCATTGGCGGGCAGTTTCATTGGTTCTGGTGCGTCCACCGCGGTGGACATCTGTTTGCATTGGGCTTCCAGTTCGTCGAGCAAAGCACGATACTCCGCGATCGAGAGCTTCCTCCGAAGAACTCGGCGTACCTGATGAGTGAGTTCGTTCTCCGGGTCAGCTTCGTCGATCTGCGCAAGTTTGGTTAGGATTTGCTTTCGCAAAAACACGCGATCCCGACGAGCGTTTTCCATCGCTTGGGCTGCCGCAAGTAGTTCGCCGGCCCGCGCGAGCAACGGAGCCAGTGACAAGCCATAGCTAATGGATAGACCTTCGGACGACTTCACTCGGTATCTTTTGCGATTTGGGCTGTCGTGGCGCTTCATGAAACCGAGTTCAACAAAGCGATCGATGTGCCTACGGAGGGTTCGTTCATCGATCCCGCCAACTCTACGGCAGATCTCGTCGTTGGAAGCGAACACTGTGTCTCCGTGCCCAGGCTTGAGAAAGCTCAGCATCGCCTGGAGCGTTTGAACATGTCCTGGACGGAGACCGAACAGGCTGCGAGTATCTCTGAGCGCGCGGAAGACTGCCCAGATGTCGGTTTCAGGTGTTGACGTGGCGGGGGTGCCCTTGCCGACGCCAAAGGTCTGAACGGAAAGCTTTGTGAATGCCATGTTTGTTGGACGACGACCGTTGCGGCCCGCAACTTCCCCGGCTCTTCCCGCTGTTTTTGGCGAGAAAAGGCAACAAAAAGACGTCCACCGAATCGGTGACTCTTGACCGGTATGTCGGAGATTGCTACATCACAGGTGCTAATCAGATGATGAGGGCTCTCCGGGGGAAACCTTGGGGGGCTCTTTTCTTTTTGGTCTTCGCCTTTCTCCTCTGCTCGTGTTTTTGGTTATGACCGGGGATCAGCTCCCCGAGCCTCTCTCATTCTGCCATTGCTCAAAAAGCTGTCGCAGCGTGGTTTCCGCGCGCTCTTCGAGCCATTGGCCGAATTCCGGGTTGTCCTTGCGGGTGATCTTGATAGCGATCGACTTGCCATCGACTGAAAGTGTGCCGACAGGGCTACCACTATTGTCCTTTACCACGGTCGTTTTGCCACGGGCGCTTTGGTTGGCTGCGCCACGCGCCTTGCTGGAGCAAGCAACATAGACGGCTTGAAACTTGTCCGAGCTTGGAGTGGTGTCAGGCAGAGAGGCAAGTGTCTCACGCGCAATGTCGACAAGCGGAACCTTCTCTGAAAGTGCAGCAAGATCACCCCATTGCCGTCGACCTACGCCATGAGCCGGGCCGATAAGTCGGACAAGTTCGTCAGGCAGCTGCTCGATGACTACACGATGGTTCGACACACCTTGCCGGGTGAGGCCTAGGGCATCCTGAATGACGCCAGGCTTGTAACCGGCCTCCTGCATCTCTTTGATAAAAAGAGATTTTTCAATGAAGGACGGATCCAGCCGCAGGTTGTTTTCCTGACCTTGCGCGATCAGAGAAGCATCATCATCGAGCGTTCGAACGATCGCTTTGACGGTTCCACCAACTCTTCGAATGGCTGCAAGTCTGCGACGCCCGTAGATGATGCGGTATCGATCCGGTTGGTCAGAGGGGCGAACCATGATCGGCACTTGCTGACCATGCTTGCGAATGCTTTCGGCGAGATCTTCAATGCTACTATCTTCCAGGATCAGGCGATCCCGGAGACCATCCATATCGATCCGCTCGGGTTCGATATCTCGGATTGAGTTGGCAGTGATTTCCCGGAGAGAATCCCGCAATCCGCCAACCGAGCCAGGTAGCTTCGAGGATTTGACCGGGGCAGGGGAGGGGGCTGCCGACTCTTTCTCGTCTTTCGGTGGCTGGTTGAAGATATTTCGAGCCATCAGCGACGCCCCCATGCCATTTGGATTGTCTGCTCCAGCTCATCGGCAACGCTGTTCACGCTGGTCAAAGCCCGATCAATGGTCTTCCGAATGAGCTGGCTCGGGTCTACCTCATAGATGGTTTGCTGAGTCATGCCGGCGTCAGAAATGGCTGTCGACTTCAGCATCGGTTCAGTCATGACTTGGCCCGCAAGGATTGAGCGCAGGTACCCGGCCATTTGCGTTTGTGGTCCGTCCGACGGCTCGTAGCGTGTGATAAGGAACTTTACGAAGTCCCAAGTGACATGTCGTCCAATCGCCTCTTCGACGGCTTTGACCGTTTCCGAAGCGAGTTTGAGGAACTGGCTCATCGAAGCGATGTCGAGCATGCCGGGGACGACCGTCACGAGTAAGCCCGTGGACGCTGCCAATGCTGTCAATGTCAGGAAGCCCAACTGCGGAGGGCAATCAATCAGCACGATGTCATAGTCTGAGTCGACTTCCTCTAGCGCCAGAGCAAGACGCTCTGCGAAAATCGGCTGAACCCTGCGCGCAAGGGCATTCGCTGTCTCGGTTTCGTACTCGGACAACATCAAGCCGGCCGGGACCATGTCGAGCTTGTGGAAGTATGTTTTCTGGATGACCTCCGAGAGCGGAACTTGATCATCGTATCTCAATGCGTCGTAGATTGTGCCGCCTTCGGCAAATTCGAGCTCAGGCCGGAAGCCGAAAAATGTCGTCAAACTGGCTTGTGGGTCGAGGTCCAGCACAAGCACGCGGTAGCCACGCAGGGCATACCTGTGTGCCAAATGGATCGTCGCTGTTGTCTTCGAGCTACCGCCTTTGAAATTCACGACCGAAATGACCTGAAGACGGTCGCCGTCTCGGCGGCCAGGTCTGTACGCGTCAGCATTTTTGCCTGTCCGCGCCAAAATGTTGCGGAGGTCGTCAACTTCTTCGGCTGTGTAGAACCTATGACCGCGACCGTCAGTGTGAACTTCTGGGAAGCTGCCATCTTTGTGGCGGTTGCGCAGGTTCGACGTACTAACGCGCAGCAACTCGGCGACCTCGGTCGAGCTGAAGCGGCGCAAGGACTTGCGTTCTTCTGGCTCGAACGCAACTTTCATCTGCCGGTCAAGCGACTCAGCAAGACTGTCTGCGAATGCTCCGATGTCAGAAGAGCCTATGCCTTGCGCGTAGCCCGTATTTCGATCATCCAT
>NZ_CP004395.1 GCF_000819565.1 Celeribacter indicus | reverse complement strand
CTCTGCCTCGATTCGTGGGCGCGTTTTTTATGTGATCGCGCGTTATTTATCGAGACTATTGCCCGAGCTATCAGATTCGTGCAAGCTCTTTCTAGATTTGGTGTCAGTCGCTGCGTCATGCACAAGAGTAGCTAGGGTTTGCGGCAGCCTTGTCTTCGGAACCCTTCGGATATACATTATAAGACGTATATCCACATGGGAGGTCACGATGCAGGTCGCAAAATGGGGTAACTCGCTGGCCGTCCGTTTGCCCGCGGAGCTCGTCCGAGAGCTTGGTCTCAAGGAGGGTGATCAGATCGACCTGGTCAAGGACGACGGTCGGGTCAGAGTCCGTCGCCTTGCTCGTGCGGATGAGGTACTTACCGGCCTGCGCCGCTTCCGGGGCAAGTTGTCCGCAGCAGAACGTCTGAGCCGCGACGACGCACATGAGCGCTGAGTTCGCGGACACGAATGTCGTTCTTTACCTGCTCGACGACGGCCCAAAGGCCGATCGCGCCGAGGTCATCCTGGGGCAGGGGCCCCGGATCAGCGTTCAGGTTCTAAACGAGTCACTGGTGAACTGCCGCCGCAAAGCTGGCCTCGGTTGGGAGGAAGCAGCGGCCTTTCTCGAAGGCGTGCGCGCCTTGTGTCCCGTCGAAGATCTCACCGTGCAGACCCATGACGTCGGCCGCGCTTTGGCGGAACGCTACGGCTTCTCGATCTACGACGCGATGATCGTGGCCAGCGCTTTGGTTGCGGGGTGTACCACGCTGTGGAGCGAGGACATGCAAGATGGCCTGCTGGTGGAAGGCCAGCTTCGCATCGTCAACCCCTTTGCATGAGCGGACGGCTTCTGTGCCTGAAACTGACCACAACCATGTAATCCTTCCCTGTAGTGGAGGATTTGCAAGGTTGTTAGGCTACTCAAGCAGCCCCAGCCTCTCCGCCCGCTCCAACAGCATCTTGACTGACGACGGCTGCCATCTCGTTCGGCCACGTGGTGTGCGTTCGCGCATAGATTCCAGCCGTTCACAGATCGCCTGGAGCGTAATGCCGGGATCCGCGCCCTTGATGGCGGCGACGATGGCGGGCAGGCGGTCGCCGGTTTCGCGGCGGCCGGCGCGGGCCAAAACTGTCTCGGGCAGGAAGCCGTCGCGGACATAGGCCTTCACAGCGCGCAAGAGACGGCTTTGGGTCCAGCGACGCGCCTCGGGCAAGGGGCCGTTGATGATGCGCACCACGTCTTCCCAGGCCAAGTCGGGGCGCAACCGGCGCACATGGGGCACCCAATCTTGTGCCGTTTCGTTCAGACGCTCCATGTAGCCGTCCTGTCGCGCTAGCCGCACCTTGCGAAGAGCGGCAGGGTCTTTGGCCCGCAGTCCAGGGTTTCCGCCCACGCGGCCCTTTGTGCGCGCACTGGCGAGGCCGGCCTTGGTGCGCTCCCGGATCAGGGCGCGCTCGAACTCGGCCGCAGCGCCCAAGACCTGCAGCGTGAACTTGCCCTGCGGGGATCCAGTGTCGATCGGGTCCTGGATCGAGCGAAAGAACGCACCCCTGGCCTCCAGCCGCTCGATCACTTCCAGCAGATGCGACAGAGACCGCGCAAGCCGGTCGATCCTCACGACGACCAGCGTATCGCCACTCTGGATGCGTTCGAGCACACGCCCAAGCACCGGCCGCGCGCGATTGCCGCCTGAGGCGTGCTCTTCATAGATTTCGGCGCAACCCGCAGATTTCAGGGCCTGCGACTGGGGCAGGGGGGTTTGATCCTCTGTCGATACGCGGGCATAGCCTATCAGGGGCATGAAAATCGGCCGTTTGCAATTTCATATACCGTTACTAAACGACCGTTTGTAAATGAATGCAAGGGCGCGCTCTGTGGCGCTGTTCATCAGAAAGCCCTTGGTTTCCATACGCAGAGCGCGATCAGGGAGGTCTCGCGGACCATCGCGCGCGCGTGCTATGTAAGGTGTACAAACGCACTCTGATAAAACCCTTGGGTAAAGCTCAAAATAGCTGTATTTTGCGCATATGAGGCCTGGAACCCCCGCATTGTATGATGAATCCGACGCGCTCGGCATTTATGCTGAGGAGGTCGAACAGGCGTCTGAGGACGACCTGTGGTTTCTGCCCGGTCCGATGGACGACGAGCCGGACTATTTGCCGCCGGGACCACGGGCCGAACCGCGTGAAACCGAGGTCCTCGACGAATGGCGGAAGGCAGAGGGCGGGCAGGCCGCGCGTCTTGCCCGTGTGGCCGGTCGCGTCGGCGCGCTGGACGACCGGTTGAAGCGCGGACCGGAAGGATGGCGGCATCGGCTTGCGCTGATGGAGGCCGCAGATTTGAGCTGGCACACCGGTGACCGCATCAGCCAAGACCGGCTGGCGCTCTGGATCTCGCTGCGCCTGTCCGGTGTCCAGGACGACACGGCGGCGCTGGCGCGAGTCGGATGGGCGATTCGGCGACTGACGGGTGGACCGGGACCGGAGCAGGACCTTTCCGCCTTCCTCGACCGTCGCGACCCCGAGAACATCAGTGATGAGACCGAGCCGTTCGTGGATCGCGCGAGCGGTTGGCTGGATCTGATGGGGCAGGCCACGGACCTGCACCCGATCACTCGCGCTTGCGCGGGCTTTCACCTCTGGCGCCTCGCGGGGCTCGGGCAGCACGACGACCGTATGGAAGCGGCTGTCGCAGCTGCGCGGATCGCGGCCAGCGATGGAAGAGGCGCAGTCTTCACGCCTCTGGCCATGGGCGGGGCAGGGGGACTACGAGCCGGTGGTTCACCGTTCGAACGTCTGGAACGCTGGCTATACGGGATGGAAGCCGCGTGCCTGACCGCGGTGCGGCACCTTGACGATATCGAGGCATGGTCGGCGCGGGCGGAAGCCGAAATGACATTGCTCTCGGGCAGGACGCCGCCGGCCTTGCGCGCAGTGCTGACCGAATGGCCGCTCGTCTCTGCGCCAATGGCCCAGGCCCTGACGAGTGCCAGTCGCGCCGCTGTTCAGCGCAACCTTGCATGGATGCAAGAGCGGGGTCTGATCCGCGAGGTGACAGGACAGGGGCGGTTCAGGATGTGGAAGGCGACAAACTGAAGGTTAGCGTGGGTCTCACCCGCTCACTCGACAGCAGCGATAACCGCGAGCACGCGGCAGGGCGCGCAGAAACTCACCAACACTTAATGCATTTGTTGCACTTATTTCATATATGGTGGTAGAGAACAGAAACCGGAGAGGAGACCACCATGAACATGCTGGCACACCGACATCTTCCGCCCACGCCGCAGGACGCAGCGATTGCGCGCGTCTCTGGCCAGGCATTGTCACGCTTCGCCCAGGCGCGCGCGCCGTTGAAACTTCGTGTGACGGACTCCGAGCAGATGGAGCCGATCGAGCTTCCTGCGGGCGCCGTATCGCTGCTCATGGAGATCCTCGAGGCGATGGCAGCGGGGCGGGGGGTCACCATCATCCCCGAGAACGCCGAACTCTCGACCGTACAGGCCGCTGAGGTTCTGAACGTCTCGCGTCCGTTCCTGATCAAGCTGCTCGAGGATGGTGCCATACCGCATCGGAAGGTCGGCAAGCATCGCCGCGTCCGCATGGAAGACGTGATGTCCTACAAGGCCGCGATCGATACCGAGCGTGAAGCTGCGCTCGATCAACTGGCCGCCGACGCTCAAGAGCAGGACATGGGCTACCGCTCGAAATGAGCCAGTACACGGTCCTGTTCGATGCGAACGTCCTTTATCCCGCGCCGATGCGCGATGCACTGATGCAGTTGGCGGTCACAGACCTTTTCAAGGCCAAGTGGACGGCCGATATCCATCGGGAGTGGATTGATGCGCTTCTGCGCAATGAACCTCATCGGGAGCGCGCCGCGCTGGAACGAACTCGCGACTTGATGGACAGGGCCACACGCGACTGTCTGGTCACCGGCTACGAGGCATTGGTGCCGGCCCTAACACTGCCGGACCCTGACGATCGGCACGTTCTGGCGGCGGCAATCGTTGGGCGCTGTGACGCGATCGTCACGCAGAACCTGAAGGACTTCCCACCAGCGGCACTTGCGCCCTTTGGCATCGAGACCCAACACCCTGACGACTTTTTCCGGAACCAACTGTCTCTCGCGCCCGGTCTGGTCTGTTCCGCGCTGCGGAAAGTTCGCGCGCGCCTCAAGAATCCGCTCAAAAGCGTCGACGAGTATCTCGCGATCCTGACACAGCAGGGGTTGGTCGCCACGGTTGCCGACCTGGAGCAATTCGCCGACCTGCTTTGATCCCAGAACTGCCCTGACTGAATACGTTCTGGCCAGAGTTGTGGCACCCGATCCATCATCACCGCGAGATTTCGCCCGCCAGGACTGCACGCCCGTGGACTGCAAGCGTAGCAGTGAACCTCGGGCAACCGAACTGCCGGATCACGGCGACAATGCGCGCATCGTACGCCGCTTGCCCTATGACGCGACACAGGTCTGACGCGTGAAACTGGCGGTTCGAGCTTGGCGCAGCCTTGATCTGTTCGTGCAGCTCGCGCTCTCGTGGCTCTTGAACCGGCTGTGGTGCGGGGAGAGCCGGTGGGCGCGTCGCTTCTCCAAGCGAGGTGCGCCACCGGCGCATGAAGCCGAGCAGGAAACCGGCCGGAACCTTGCTGTTCCCACGGGCCCGGTTGAAGGCAAGGAAGCGTTCCCAGATCACTTGCGTATCGACGTTCCAGCAGGGTAGGGCGCTCTTCGCGGCCTTGATCAGCTCGGCCCAGCATGTTCGGAACACGTTCGAGCAACCGTCAATGTTGATCTGTCCTGTGAATATAGTTTTGTTAGATTCTTCTCTAGATAGTGATGTGTCGTCTCCGTCTGACACGAGATCGTGGGTCTGTTCGCCGTCGTCAAAGGCCGCGAAGCGGAAGAGCCAGGGGGCGAACTTGCCGTTCGACTTCTCGCGCTCAAGCTTCAGTTCAGAAGTTTCAAGCTCACTCAGCAGAACGCTCAGGTACTGGCGCGAGACGCCCATCTTCGCTGCCAGAGAGGACAGGGTGAAGGCAGCCGTGCCGCGGGGCAGGCCGTTATACCCGTCCTTCCACGCAATTCCGTCGAGGATGAGCGTGGCCAGTTTGTGCGCCGAAACAGAGAGGTCTGTCTGCGTGATCCGCCTTAGGATCAGGCCAGTCGTTGGTTCCATGGTCGTATCTCCTGAGAGAGACGATGCCATGTCGAGAGCAAACAACATTCTTGCCAGCAAAAACACTTTGCTGGTTGCAGGGGTTCGGACACTGCGCTAGAAGAACCGTGTTCAGGGGTTTTTTTCTAGCGCGGCGTCAGGCTTCTCGGTCTGGCGTCGTTTCCCTTTTTTTGGGTGATGCACTGGGCGTTGTTGCAGAACTCAGTCGGTGAAGGATTCACATCGGGAATCCATGCGGTTAGACGATCTGCATGAGCAAGCCCAAGCCCGCCCGCTACCGCACGACGAACTGGTCCAGCTACAACGATGCGCTCAGGAAGCGCGGATCGCTGCTGATCTGGCTGGACAAGGAGATGACCTGGCACGCGCCGCATGAGGGACGCCCAGGGCGCCCGCCGGTCTTTTCGAATGCCGCGATCCAGTTTTGCCTGTCGCTCAAGGTTCTGTTCAAGCTACCGCTCAGGCAGACAGCCGGAATGGTCGCGAGCCTCCTGCGCCTGGCAGGGCTAGACTGGCCCGTTCCGGACTACTCGACGCTGTGCCGCAGACAGAAGACCCTCAAGGTGCAGATCCCCTATCGCCGTGCCGAAGGGCCGCTGAATCTTCTGGTGGACAGCACCGGCATCAAGTTTCTTGGCGACGGCGAATGGCAGGCCCGCAAGCATGGCGTTCAGGGCCGCCGCCAATGGCGCAAGGTGCATCTGGCGATGGATATCGCCACCTCGGATATCCGGGCCGTCGAGTTCACCCCTAGCCGGGAAGGCGACAGCCCAGTCCTGCCGGACCTGTTGGGCCAGATCCCCGAGGACGAGGACATCGGCACCGTGACCGCGGATGGTGCCTACGATACCCGCCGCTGCCACGGCGCCGTCATCGCACGCGGTGGCACGGCAATCATACCGACCCGAAGGAACGGTCGAGCTTGGAAAGAGGACTGCCCGGCTGCCAAGGCGCGCAACGAAACCCTGCGCGCCACGCGTCACTACGGTCGGGCATTCTGGAAGCGGTGGACCGGATACCACGCCCGTAGCCGAGTGGAGGCCAAGATGCGATGCCTGAAGGCCTTCGGTGAGCGCATCGCCGCGCGGGATCCAGATCGCCAAACCGCCGAAATCCACATCCGGGTCGCCCTTGTCAATCGCTTCAACGCGCTCGGCACCGCCCACGTCGTCCGCGTGGCATGAAACTGAATGGGAAAGGGGCACTCACAACTCAGGCCGACTTTCTGCAACAACGCCCATCGCGCCCCATGTTCAAGGTGGAGCGCTGGTGAATTGAGGGCAGAAACTGAAGACGACGGCCGCATCGCCCTCATTCAATCGGACATCTGGATCGGCTTTCCCCGAGCGGAGCAAGTGCTGGACCGGCTGCATGGTCTGATTGAGATGTCGCGGCAGACCCGCATGCCTGGCCTTCTGGTGCATGGGGCGTCCGGCATCGGCAAAACAATGATCGCCCGCAACCTGTCGCGACGCTATGCGCCGGAGTATGATCCGGAGTCGGGCGTCACCCACACCCCGTTACTTCTGTTGCAGGCGCCACCCGCTCCTGATGAGCGGCGGTTCTATATGCACATCCTCGCAGCCGTCGGAGCCCCGTCGTCGACGCTGAGCCTGAAGGCGCAGAGTGTTGCCTCGCTGGAAGTTCGGGTCGTGGGCCTTTTGCGCGACCTCGGGCTGCGGATGATCATGATCGACGAAGTCCACAACCTTCTTGCGGGCACGCATAGGGAACAGCGCCGGTTCCTCAATGTCTTGAGGTATCTCAGCAACGAGCTGGAGGCATCTTTGGTCTGCTACGGTGTCAGCGAAGCCGTCGATGCCATTCGCGGCGATGTCCAACTGGCCCGTCGGCTTGATGAACACCACCTGCCGAATTGGCGCGATGATGCCGAGTTTTCGGATATGATCCAGACATTGATCGCGGCCATGCCGCTGGAGAAGAAATCCAATCTGCAAGTGCGGTCGCTCAAGCAGATCCTCGCATTAACTGGCGGGGTGACGTCCCGCATCTTTGCCTTGGTCAAGGATCTGTCCATCGACGCGATCATCAGCGGTGACGAGTGCGTCACTGATGATGCCATCGCAAAATGGACACCGGTCTGGTCGCGCCATGCAAACGCTCAGCGACGGCTCGAGAAATCTGGGGCGTGACGTGTATCCCGCTGCCGATATCGGTGACGCCAGTGCCGGACGAGTTGCTTTCTGGTTGGTTATCGCGACTGGCCGCTTCCAATCATTGCGAGGTAGCAGACCTGCTCGCCCATATCGGGATCGACGCAAAATATGCTGCAGCCCTTGATTTTGATCTCGACATGCTGGCCGCGGATAGGATTTCCGTTGCGGCGCGCTTCGATCCAGCGTTCGTGTCGTCGATGACTTTCGCGGCGATGCCGGAAGCAGAGATGCGGTTGACCGCACAGGTGCCGTTCCAGGCTTGCACAAGCTGCGCTGATGGCGGCCTTGAGCTCAGGCACTGGCGTAGGGCCTGGGCGTTCGACTGCCAGATTTGTGGTGCCCGGCTTCTTCCAAAGGCCGACAGGCAAAATGGCGCAGCGGTCTCCGAAAAGCTGGTTGATCGTGCCCGCCGGGGGGCACGGATCCTGGAGCGTGTCGCGGTGTCGGGCAGCGCGCGTCAACTACGCCGAGCCATGCGGGCGGTCACCTTCGCGATGGGACTCAAAGCTTTATGTGGAGACCCTTTCTTCGCGCTTCAAAGCCCCCGCCCGAACATAAGGCTCTTCTGCCTTGCCGCCATTGCCTCCGCCCAATCACGTCCACTGGTAAAGGCTGCGTTGTGCAGCATGGACATCGACGTCTACGCACGAGTTGCCCTGCTTCGCGCCTACGATAAGGAGCCCCGACTGCTTGCAACCGTCGACCAGATTGCTCAGCGGATGCGACTACGCGTCGGCGGTTCAGCCACCTCATCTCAAATTTAAGGGCAAGAAAGGCCGGAAAACGCGCCGTGTCTCGGATTTAAGGGCAAGGCGACACCCACTTCCGAGAGAACCAGGAACGGTTGCCTGACCATGCTGCGGCTGCCATCCATGCGTTGATCTGCCAAGCGGAGGCGATTGCCGATCAGGCTGAGGCCCTGGAGAAACGGATCCTCGAGTGGCACCGGACGCACGAGACGAGCCGGCGACTGGCGACCATTCCCGGTATCGGACCGATCACCGCCAGCGCAATTGCTGCAAATGTTCCGGATCCGAGCCTGTTCCGCTCGGCACGACAGTTCGCGGCCTGGCTAGGCCTGACGCCACGGGCGAACTCAAGCAGTGGCAAGGATCGACAGACCGGGATCAGCAAGCAGGGTGATGGATATATCCGGCGACTGCTCGTTTCCGGCGCGACTGCGGTGCTTCGCTTTGCAAGGCAGGGCGATGCCGGCAAGGCTTGGATGCTTGGGCTTAAAGCACGCAAGCGACCGAAAGTCGTTGCGGTCGCGCTCGCCAACAAGACTGCCCGGATCGCTTGGGCGCTCCTGCGCCGCAACGAGATCTACGCGGCCCCTGTCTCCTGAGCGCGGAACCGCTGACGGAATGCGTGAAGCTGAGAAGAGATGACAAACCGGTCGAACCGGGGATCGGGACACCCCAGGGGGTCAAGGCGCAGAAAGCGCGCAATTTTGATTGGGACCCGATCCGCGGACTTCATCTGGGCCAGCGGCTAGACCGCACCACAAAGGCCGTAGACATGACTGCTTTCGGCATAGGCGCGTCAATTCCCAGCTTGCGCAGCAGGGGTCGTCCAGACATGGGAACACTTGCCCTCGCCAGAGATGCCCACTGCGCGTTGGCGACGGTCCACCAATGACTTGCGCCACCGGACCTGTGGGGGAACCGGCGCAGCGCCAGTTCCCCATCGGCTCATTCTGCCGGAACCCAGGGCCGGTTATAGGCTGCCACGCGCCAATCACCGTGTTCGATGAACCGGGGGGCGCTCCCGGTTTCCAGCGCCTCGGCTGCGGCGTTCAGCGCCTCGGGCGATGTCTCGGGCCAGGCGCCCGTTTCGATCCGTTCGACCAGGGTCTCGACGATGGCCGTGCTTTCGGCAGCCGTGAACTCGCAATGGCCCGTGCCCTGGACCAGCGACTGCCGATACAGATCGCCGGTACCCTGCTCCTGCACCAGCGCGCCGTAGCCTTCCATCAGCGTGTAGGGAATGGCCCAGTCGCCCAGCATGTGGATGCGGATCGCCGGAACCTGCAGATCGCCGGTCGTCGTGCGCCCGTCTGCGGCCCAGAAATCGCGCGCATAATCCGAGGCCGCGATGCGGGGGGCGGCGTCGATCCTGGCAATGTCGGCCTGAAGGTCCAAACCGGCCTGTTCGTAGAGCGCCTCAACCGTCCGCGCCATCGCGGGTGCGGCATTCTGGTAGAAGGCGGCATAGTCGACCCCCTCGTTCCCGGAAAGTTGCTGCCCCGATGCGGCGTTTTCGAACAGAAGCCGCGAGGACCCGCCAACATTACCGCCGATGCGCAGCGCCGAGGCCACGATCATGTCGGCCATGGCGCCGGCATCCGCGGTGTCGGGTAGTTCGGTCCCCTCGACCATCCACGGCGACCACTGTCCGATGGCGAAGGCAAGCGCCAGCCGCGCGCGGCCCTCCGGGCTTTCGCCCGCCGTTTCGATGGCGGCCATCCAGGACGCACGGATCGCGTCAAGGCTGCGCTCGCCACCCGCTCCGGCATTGGGCAGGCCGACGATGGCGAGATCGCTGGCCGGACCGTGCCCAGCGGCCTCATAGCTTTCGCCCAGCAGGGTCTGCATGGCGAACCAGCCATCCAGGAAACTGCTCATGATCCAGACCGGCGTATGGGCGGCAAGCACGGCGGCACCGTCGATCCTGTCCGGGTAATCCTCGGCCGAAGCGAGGCTGTCGAGCCCTCCGCCAGAACAGCCGTATTGCAGCACCATGTCAGGAGCGCGCTCCAGGTCCGTGAAAATGTCCTGAACAGCTTGTAGATTCAGGATTTCACGCTGCGGATCGTATTGCCACAGGCGCAGCGGGTGCCGGGCGAGCCCGGCGAAGGCATAGCCACGACCGAGCAGGTCGTCATACCGCTGGACCGCTGACGCGACCGAAACGTTGCTGGCGAAATCCAGATCCCTGAGTAGTCGACCATTCCAGTTCTCGGGCACGCGGATCAGCCATGCCGTCCCGTCCGGCAGGGTTCCCGCATGTTCGTTGAAGGCGGGCTGCTCCTGCGCCGACGCGAGCGGGGCGAAGCCCGCGGTCAGAGCGAGGCAAAGCACCACCATTCCGGTCCGCGAACGCGGGCCGGCCAAATTGGCTGTCCGTGACATGAATTTCCTCCAGTTTGATGCAGCGATGAAATCCGGCTCCTCTTCCGGGGAACCATCGCCGGGAAAAACATAGATAGCTAATTATTAGTGTCAAGGGCTCTGATGCACAAATCGGCTTAAGGCCGAGGTTCCCCTTTCCCCGGACGGACTTATCCCACAGCTTCCGTGACGGGTATTCCGAGCGCGGTGTAGCCGTTCAGGACGGCGATGCGGACCTGGAGTTCGGCGACCTGTCGATCGAAGTCCCGTGCCATGAGCCGCTGGCCCAGCAACTTGATACAATGCATCTTTGTCTCGACGCGGCTTCGGCGGTGGTATCCACTCCATCGTCGCCAGAGCGCGCGGCCCAGGTATTTCGCCGCGCGCAGGGCCTCATTTCGCGCCACGGCTCCGGCGGTGATCGTCTTCCAGGGCTTCGCGTTCTTGCGGGGCGGGATGACGGCATGGGCACCGCGATCTGCAATCGCATCGTGGCATTTGCGCGTGTCGTAGGCGCCATCAGCCGTAACGCTACCGATTTCCTGGTCCTGCGGGATTTGGTCGAGAAGGTGGGTAGGATGGGCGCATCACCGATGTGGCTCCCGGTGACTTCGACGGCCCGGATCTCCAACGTTTCTTCATCGATCCCAAGGTGGAGCTTGCGCCAGACGCGCCGTTTCGGGCCGCCATGCTTGCGTGCGTGCCACTCGCCTTCACCTTCGACCTTGATCCCGGTTGTCGCGTAGCCCTTAATTGTGAGATGAGAAATCCAACGAAATCAACGGCCTTGCTTTGCCCTTAAATATGATATTTTGCCTTTAAATCCGATATTTTTGCCCTTAAACCTGAGACAGGGTTCGCAGCTTCGTGTGGCAAATATTGATGGATGATGATCGCGAAGACTTCGTTGCCGCTGGTGCTGAGGAGGCGCGCAGGGCGGCCGTTCTGCGTCCGCTTGTTCAGGCATATCTCAAAGGAACTGGCAGTCTGGAAAGTGGCATCAATGACGCCGTTTGGGAGCTTGGTGTCAGCAGGGCGACTGTCTGGCGCTGGATAAAGCGTCTGGCCGAAGAGGGTGGGCGCACCAGCGCGCTGGCTTCTCGGAAACGGGGCCGCCCGACTGGTACAACCTTGATATCCGGCAAGGTGGAAGCGGTGATCGAAGAACATCTTCGCCGTTATTTCTTACGGCGGGAACGCCCAAGCCTGTCGCGCATCGTGACAGAAATCCGAAGCGCGTGCTGGCAGCAGGGCTTGCAACCGCCGACACGTCGGACGGTTCAGCGCAGGCTGGATGCAATGGATGCCCGTGAAATTGCCAAGGCACGCGAAGGCGCAAAGGCGGCCCGCCAGAAATTTGCGCCGGTCGTAGGCGACAACAAGGCAAACCGGCCACTGGAGGTCGTGCAAATCGACCATACGCCTGCGGACATCATTCTCGTCGACAGTTTTGAACGCAAACCAATTGGGCGGCCTTGGGTCACGCTGGCGATCGACGTCGCAACGCGGATGGTGACCGGATATTACACCTCTCTCGAGGCACCTTCGCGTCTGTCGGTGGCGCTTTGCCTGACACAGGCTGTGGCCCCCAAGGCGGAACTTCTGGCGGAATTGGTGCGCAATGTTCCTTGGCCCGCGCAGGGTAAACCGCATAGCATCCACGTCGATAACGGGCGCGATTTCCGGTCGCATGCCTTTCGGTCGGCATGTGCGGAATGGGGGATCGATCTGGTCTATCGGCCGCCAGGCAGTCCTCATTTCGGAGGGCACATCGAACGATTGATCGGCACGATGATGGGGGCCGTGCACCTGTTGCCTGGAACAACGCAATCCTCGGTCGTGGCCAAGGGCGACTATGACGCCGAGGGCATGGCCACGATGACCTTAAGCGACTTCGATCGCTGGTTTGCTCTGGAAATCTGCCGCTACAACAACAGCATTCATTCAAGTCTTGGCTGCACGCCCGTTGCCAAATGGGAGGCGCTCTCAGAGCAAATGATGGGCGATATCCCCTTCGAGATTGAAGCCTTTCGGGTGAGCTTTCTGCCAAGTGAACTGCGCAAGGTCAGGCGTGACGGCATCCATCTGTTCCAGATACGGTACTGGTCCGATGCGCTTGCAGGCCACATCGGGCGCGGGGATGGAAAGGTGGTCGTCCGCTACGACCCTCGCGACCTCTCGGTGATCTGGGTCGAACTGGATAATGACCGATACGTCGAAGCTCGGTACCGAAACCTGGAAATTCCGCCTGTGTCGCTCTGGGAATATCGCGAAGCCATGAGGAATGCCCGTGCCCTTGGCAAGTCCGGGTCCAATGAGCTGGTCCTGGCTGAGCTGATCCGACAGCAACGCCAAATCGAGTCTGAAAGCCGGAGCCTGACGAGGGCCGAACGCCGATCCCGTGAAAGAAAAGGGACATTGGAGGGCGCCAACTCGGCCGTCTCGACAACCGAAGGGCTGCGCGCGATCGATACGGGTGATACATCGCGCCCATTGTTCAAGGTGGAGAGATGGTGAATTGAGGGCAGGAAAAACAGAGGAAGACGGTCGGATCACCCTCATTCAATCGGATATCTGGATTGGCTTTCCGCGGGCCGAACAAGTTCTGGACCGTTTGCAGTGTATGATCGAAGCGCCAAGGCAAACCCGTATGCCTGGCCTTCTTGTGCATGGCGCGTCCGGGATCGGAAAGACGATGATCGCCCGCAATCTTTCGCGCAGATATGCACCGGAATATGACCCAGCATCGGGAATTACGCGAACGCCGCTGTTACTGTTACAAGCACCACCAGCTCCCGACGAACGACGGTTCTATCTGCACATCCTGGCGACCGTCGGGGCACCGGCCACGGCACTGAGCGCGCGCGCTCAAAATGTGGCCTCCCTCGAAGTCCGTGTCGTCGCGCTCTTGCGCGACCTTGGCCTGCGGATGATCATGATCGACGAAGTCCACAACCTCTTGGCCGGGACCCACCGCGAACAGCGCCGCTTTCTCAATGTTCTGCGGTATCTCAGCAATGAACTCGAAGTGTCGCTGGTCTGCCTGGGGGTCAGCGAGGCCGTCGATGCCATCCGTGGTGATATCCAGCTTGCCAGGCGGCTGGACGAACATCACCTTCCAAACTGGCGCGACGACGCCGAGTTCTCGGACATGATCCAGACACTCATCGCGGCAATGCCCCTCGAGAAGAAATCCAATCTGAAGGTCAAGTCACTAAAGCAGATACTTGCGCTGACCGGCGGGGTGACCTCGCGCATCTTCGCCCTGATCAAGGATCTTTCCATCGACGCCATTGTCACAGGTGATGAATGCATCACCGATGACGCAATCGCAAAATGGACGCCGGTTTGGTCGCGCCATGCGAACCCCCATCGGCGGCTCGAGAAGTCCGGGGTGTGAAGCCGCACCCGCTGCCCAAGACTGTCGCGCCGCTGCCCGACGAGTTGTTGTCAGGTTGGTTGTCTAGGCTGGCGGCGGCCAACTACTGTGATGATGCGGAACTACTGGCTCATCTCAGAATCGATACCGCGCATGGCACCGCCTTGAACTTCAACGTCGACGCGGCTGCGGCGGCGAAGATTGCCAACGCCGCACGGATTGACCCAGATGTTGTGCGATCTTTGACCTTCCCAGCAATGACGACACGAGAAGCCTCGCTGACGGCCCAGATACCATTCCAGCATTGCCTGCAATGTTCCAGAGAGGGCCTTTCGCTCAAGCATTGGAGGCGAGCCTGGGCATTCGACTGCCAGGTTTGTGGGACGAGACTTGTGCCGACGCTCGGCAAGGCCAGTGGCGAACAGATGCCCGAAAAGCTGATAAATCGTGCGCGCAACGGCGCCGCGCGGCTTGAATACGCCGCGCGATTACGCAGCTCCAAGCAATTTCGGCGCGCAATGCGCGCGGTCACCTTTGCCATATCATTAAAGGCCTTCCGCGGAGATCCGTTATACGCTCTTCAGGGCCACAGGCTGGAAGTAAGGCTGTTTGGCCTTGCTGCAATTGATGCAGCCCAATCCCGTCCACTGGTCAAAGCGGCCATCTCAAGCTCCGGCATCGACGACTATGCAAGGGTTGCTCTATTGCGCGCCTTCGATAAGGAGCCACGTCTGCTTGCCGCGGTTGTTTACATCGCCCGGCAGCGCGCGAAAAGCATAGGCGCGATGGCAGTGGAATCTCATAATTAAGGGCAAAAAATATCCCCGAACGCGTCGTGTCTCAGATTTAAGGGCAACGCGACAGCGATATTGCCCGTCGAGTATCACGCGGAGAGGTCGTTTTTGTCGATGTAACCGCCGATTGGTGTTTGACCTGCAAAGCCAACAAGGCGCTCGTTCTTGAACGCGACCCGGTTCTTTCGGCATTGAACAGCTCTGGTGTCACGCCGATGCTGGCCGACTGGACCCGCCCAGATGACGCGATCACCCGTTTTTTGGAGACCAACAACCGTTACGGCATTCCATTCAACGCGGTTTATGGGCCGTCTGCTCCCGAAGGAATTATCCTATCTGAAATATTGTCGACTCAGGATGTTCTTGCTGCTCTGCACGCGGCGCGTCCGGGGGCCGCTCAAGCAACGCTCATCGAGGACGATGTGAAGGTTTCCAGATTTGGAAACACTTTGGAGCAAAGTGCCGACTGAGTAATTTCGCCTAAGCTGCGCATCAAGGACGCCGAGTCAGGCAGCATTTAACGCCCTGATTTAGATCAACCACACCATCTGGATAGCGTGTTATAATCACCTAGGAAGGACTCAAATCATGCGATCAAGGCCACATATCGATGTCAGAAGAGTGTCGCGTATTCGCGTCAGCTTCGTCCTGATATTGATCGGAGCCTTGTTTTTCGGTCTCATTGCCGATGGTTTGCATGCGCATGAGGGCGAGCCTGCCGGGTTAGAGACGCAGATTGTTCAGGTCACCGACGCAAATTCCTCCGTCCACGTTATTCTGGACGCGGATTGCGGAATTCATCCCGGTTGCGCCGCTGCTCTGATCCCTAACGGGCTTGTCAGCGCAGTAGTTTCGAACCGTAGCACGCGAATGGTAATGTCGTGGCGGCAATCGGCGTCTTTCGCCGATGACGAATTCATACACGTCCCCATTCTCTTCTGAGCATTCCAGTCAGCGAGGTAGCGAAGCGCCTCCCTTTCGGCTTTTACGCCAATCGTGACGCTTAGGTTTTTCGACAGGCTCGTAGTCTGGATGTCCGGATTCTACCTGACCGCGCTCCTCACTTCATTCGCTCCTATCAACCGTGGATCCGCCGGTTTTCTGCCCTCGCCACGGCCACCGCATGATCTCGACCAGATAAAGGTTCCAAAAATGAACATGTCGTCCCGCATCGCCTATACGCTCGCCACTTTGTTCGTGTCAGCACCAGCTTTGGCCGCTCCGCCTACGGTCTTCATTCCAGAGGGCAGCGCCAATTCAGTCCTGATGGTTCAGGCGGAGACTGGAAAAGTCCTGCGTCGGATCAATGATGTCGAGGCGGTCCACGGTCTCGCAGGCGCACCCGGCGTGCCGTATCTGGTCGCCGGCAGCTATTCGGAGATCCCGCGCGAGGATGTCGCGTCGCTAGAAAAGCCCTCCACCGTGTCTGCAGACGATCACGCCGCGCACCACGCACCAAAGGCCGCGCCAATGGGGCCACCGGATGCCGGGATCAGTCTTCTCTCGATTCTGGACGCAAAAAGTGGCGATATCCTCCGCCGGATAGAGGTGCCGGGTGCCGTACATCATACGGCAGTTTCCCCTGATGGACGCTTTGCCGTTGCGACCCATCCGGCAGGTGACGGAATATCGGTGATTGACTTGGCGACTTTCGGCATGACGGCATTTGTCCCGACTGGATCGATGCCGAACTATGCAGCGTTCGGAACTGATCCAAATCTCGTCTACGTCTCCAACACCGGTAACGGAACGATCAGCGAAGTAGATCTGTCGCGGGGTATCGTTCGTCGCAACTTCATTGCAGGTGACACCCCGGAACATATGGCGGTTTCGCCCGAAACTGATCGACTCTTTGTCGCAGACGCGGACGCAGGTCAGGTTCTGGAACTGTCTTTGAGTACCGGTGAAAAGCTGCGGACCTTCGAAATTGGCGGCGAGATTCATGGACTGGGGCTGTCAAATGATGGGGCAACTTTGTTCGTCGCGGGTAGGGGAGAGGACAAACTCGCCTCAGTTGCACTCGCTACCGGGGAAGTGCGCACAGCCACGCTTGCACCAGAACCCTACCACCTGACGGTAATTCCAGGCTCCGACATCCTTTATGTCTCAAGCCGTGCAGAGCCCGTGGTTTGGCTCATCGATACCAGCTCACTGCAAACGCGTGAAACAGTTTCTGTCGAAGGAGAAGGACATCAGATGGTGGCGCTTCCCTGAAGGGCTGCCGATGGGAATGAAAGGCACAGGATCATGGCACAGGACACTCGCCCAACACTTCGTTTTCTGGGAGCCGCCGGAACAGTAACCGGATCGCGCTATCTGATTGAAACCGGGGATCGCCGCATTCTAGTTGATTGTGGCTTGTTTCAAGGCTTCAAATCGCTGCGGGACCGCAACCGCAAGGCGTTTCCGGTACGCCCCACCACCATTGACACCGTACTTCTGACGCACGCGCATCTCGATCATTCAGGCTATCTGCCTGCGCTGATCCGCGGCGGGTATCGAGGGAAGGTGATGTGTACCGAAGCGACGGAGGAACTCTGCGGCCTGATCCTGCCGGACAGCGGCCATATCCAGGAAGAGGAGGCACGTTTTGCCAAAAGGCACCGATACTCCAAGCACAAGAACCCCAAGCCGCTCTACACGTTGAAAGATGCTCAGGCGGCGCTTGAGCATTTGCACAGAGTTCCCTTCAACAGCACAGTCGATGTTGGTGACGGAATATCCGCAGAGTTCATCCCGGCGGGCCATTTGCTCGGTGCGGCGCAGATCCGTATCAGACTGCCAGGAAGGACAATCCACTTCAGTGGCGACCTCGGCCGACAGAACGACGCACTGATGCGACCACCACAACCGTTCTCAGGTGCGGACGTGTTGGTTTGTGAATCCACCTATGGCAATCGCCATCACGCAGCCATCGACGCGGAGGAAGAGCTTCTGCCAATCCTGAAACGTGTTTTCGGGCGGGGCGGTACGGTTCTCATCCCCTCATTCGCGGTTGGGCGCGCGCAGGGGCTTATGTATCACATTGCACGCCTGCAAAACCGCGGCGAGATCCCATATGTGCCGGTTTATCTCAACTCGCCAATGGCGATCGACGCGACCGAAATCTACCACGGCCATCACGAAGAACATCACGTTGCCTGGGAGGATTGCCTTGCGATGTTCCAGATCGCCAAGCGGGTCACTTCGGTCGAGGAGTCGAAGAAGCTGAACACGCAGCATGGCCCGATGATCATCATTTCGGCGAGCGGCATGTTGACCGGCGGGCGGATCCTGCATCACCTCGCCAGCTTCGGCGGCGACCCGCGCAACGCAATCCTGCTGTCGGGCTTTCAGGCTGGCGGTACCCGCGGGGCGGCACTGGCCGCTGGCGCGGACAGTCTGCGCATGTTCGGTCGAGATTTCCCGATCAGGGCAGAGGTGATCCAGCTCGAAGCCTTTTCCGGACATGCCGATGCCGAAGAGTTGCTGGCCTGGATGCGCGCGTCGGATCGCGCGCCGCGCATGACCTATGTGACTCACGGCGAACCTTCTGCCTCGGACCGGCTGCGCTGGCGGATCGAACATGAACTCGGCTGGCCTGCCCGCGCCCCCGAACACCTCGAAACGATCCGGCTGGACAATCCAAAATGACAGAAATCGACAATACGCTCGCCCTGTCCCGCGCGGGGATCGACACTTACCGGCAACCCGTTGTCTTCATGCGCGAAGACTGCCACGTCTGCCGCGCCGAAGGCTTCGCAGCCCTGACCCGGATCGAGGTCACGCTCGGCGACAGGTCGGTGATTGCCACGCTGAACGTGTTGACCAATGGCGACTGGCTGCCCGACGACACTGCCGCCTTGTCGGAAGAAGCCTGGGCCGCCCTGAAGCCCCAACCGGGGGACCGGGCAAGTTTTACGCACCCGGAGCCACCGGACTCCGTCTCAGCGATCCGCGCCAAGGTCTATGGAGAAACCCTTGAGCAGCAAAGGTTCGACGCAATCATTCGTGACGTCCTCGATCATCGTCTCTCCGATCTCGATCTGGCAGCCTTCATCACCGCCTGCGCGGGCGACCGGCTTTCGATTGCGGAAACCATCGCACTGACCCGATCCATGCAGGCGGCGGGCGAAACGCTGGATTGGGGCGGCGCCGAGATCTACGACAAGCATTGCGTCGGGGGGCTTCCAGGAAACCGCACCACGCCGATCATCGTTTCGATCATCGCGGCGGCGGGGCTGATGATCCCCAAGACCTCTTCTCGCGCGATCACTTCCCCCGCAGGCACGGCCGACACGATGGAGGTCATGGCTCCCGTCTCGCTCGACATCCCCGCGTTGAGACGCGTCGTCGAGGCTGAGGGCGGGTGCATCGTTTGGGGGGGCAACCTCGCTCTCAGCCCTGCGGACGATGTTCTGATCCGGATTGAACGGCCACTCGATTTCGACAGCGACGGACAGCTGGTGGCGAGCGTCTTGTCGAAGAAGGCTGCGGTCGGTGCGAAGCGCGTGCTGATCGATGTGCCCGTCGGACCAACGGCCAAGGTCCGCTCGGCGGAAACCGCCGCTGCGCTGGCAGAGCGGCTCCGCGCCGTTGGCAAGGCCATCGGCCTGACGCTCTCGATCCATCAAAGCGACGGGACTGCACCTGTCGGACGCGGAATTGGACCCGCACTTGAAGCCCAAGATGTCCTTGCCGTGCTACGCCGCAACGAGAACTTCCCTGTCGACCTGCGCGACCGTGCACTCGACATCGCTGGAGCGCTGCTGGACCTTGTCCCCGAGACGGGCGGCGCGGGCGGGCGAAAGGTGGCCGCACAGCTGCTCGACAGCGGCGCTGCCGAGGCGAAGTTCATTGCGATTTGCGATGCACAAGGCGGTTTCACTGAGCCCGGTGAGGCGCGTTATCATGCGGTGATCACCTCCCGCACGGCGGGGCGCCTCATTGCGATTGACAATCGCCGCATCGCGCGCACAGCGAAACTCGCCGGCGCACCGCGGCAGCAGCTCGCAGGGCTGCGCCTTCTGGTCCAGATCGGTGACCATATCGAATTTGGCAAGCCGCTGTTCGAGATCCACGCCGAAACGCTGGGAGAACTGGAATACGCCCGCTCCTATGCCGAGGCGCAATTGGGACTTTGCACAATTGAGGAGGCAAACTGATGACCATTATCGCCCCCTTTCCCGGCATGGAGCCATTGGCGCGCAGAATGGCGGCGACATCCGGTGCCGAAATCCAGCCGGTGGACTTGCACCATTTTCCCGATGGTGAAACCCTCGTGAAGCTCGGCGGCGATCCTGCAGGACGCGAAATCGCCTTCCTCGCCACGTTGCGCGATCCTGATCGGCTGGCGTTGCCTCTGCGTTTCGCAGCTCTGACGGCGCGCGAACTTGGGGCCGCGCGTGTGGGGCTGGTCGCGCCCTATCTTGGCTACATGCGCCAGGACAAGCGGTTTCATCCACGCGAAGCTGTGAGCGCCCCGATCTTCGCGGGATTTCTTGATGAATGTTTCGACTGGGTGATGACCGCTGACCCCCATCTGCATCGCAACCCGAGCCTTTCAGCGCTGTTCCGCATTCCCGCATATCGTGTCGCCACAGCCCCTCTGCTGGCCGACTGGATTGCGGCGAACGTTCCAGAGGCCGTGCTCCTTGGGCCTGACAGCGAAAGCCAGCAATGGGTGGCTGAAGTCGCCAGGCTCGCCGGACGCCCCTACGAAGTGCTGACAAAACATCGCTCCGGGGATCGGCAGGTCGAGATCAGCCTGCCGGGCAGCGCCGTTTTCCGACAGGGGACACCCGTGATCCTCGATGATATCGCCTCGTCCGGACACACGCTGATCCGAACGCTCGAACAACTCGAGCAGGCCGGTGCCCGACCTGCGACTTGCGTAATTATCCACGCGGTTTTCGCACACGGCGCAGAGGAAGCAATCCGCCATGCCGGTGCCGCGCGGATCGTCAGTACCGATACGATTCCACACTCAACGAACGCAGTCTGCGTCGGCGAGCTGTTAGCGACAGAAATGAAAGTTGCTCAATGCGCCACTTGACCTTCCAGTTACTGGAAGAATTAGGTTTGAGGCAATGAGCTAGAAATACGGGAAAGGATCCCCGAATGAACAACCATCACGAACATGCCAACGGATCTGACGATCAAGTTCCTTCTGGCTACGCGGGCACGGTCTTCACTTGCCCGATGCACCCCGAGGTACGCCGCGCCGAACCGGGAGATTGCCCGAAATGCCAGATGCATCTGGTGCCGGAGGGCGAGCCCTCGCAACACCACGCCCATCATCAGCACACGGGCGACGCGGTGGAGCCAAACCACTTGGACTCGGTTCCCAACGACTACACTGGCCCGGTTTATACCTGTCCGATGCACCCTCAGGTGCGCCAGACGCATCCCGGGTCTTGTCCGATCTGCGGTATGGGGCTGGAACTGGAATCGGCCGCCATGGAAGCGGAAGGCCCGAACCCGGAGCTTGTGGACTTCAGCCGTCGTTTCTGGGTGGGGGCCATTTTGACCGTACCGCTCCTTGTGCTGACCATGGGCCCCTATCTTGGCCTGAGCGGGGTGCGCGAGATATTCGGTGAACGCGTCACCCTCTGGGTCGAACTCGCGCTCGGGACACCCGTTGTCTTTTGGTCCGGCTGGCCTTTCCTTGTTCGTGGCTGGAACTCGTTCCGGACAAGGAACCTCAATATGTTCAGTCTCATTGCCATGGGTGTAAGCGCCGCATGGCTGTTCAGCATCATCGCCGTCCTGGCACCGGGCATATTCCCCGATGGGTTCCGGGATGCCGAAGGGCATGTCGGCGTCTATTTCGAGGCGGCGGCTGTGATCGTCACGCTGGTCCTTGTGGGACAGGTGATGGAGCTGCGCGCTCGCGAAGGCACTGGCAAGGCGATCCGTGCTCTTCTGGATATGGCCGCCAAGACGGCACGTATTATCCGCGACGACGGAAGCGAGGAAGAGGTTCCATTGGAACAGGTCCAGGTCGGCGACCGACTACGTGTGCGACCCGGTGACAAGGTGCCGGTCGATGGTATGGTCGTCGAAGGCAGGTCCTCAGTTGACGAAAGCATGATCACGGGCGAGCCGGTACCGGTAGAAAAGGTCGGAGGAGACCCTGTAACGGGCGCCACGATCAACGGAACCGGCAGCCTGATCATGGAGGCGACGCGCGTCGGCGCCGACACGATGCTGAGCCAAATCGTCGAGATGGTGGCCAATGCGCAGCGGTCTCGCGCGCCGATCCAGAAATACGCCGACAAGGTCTCCGGATATTTCGTGCCTGCAGTTATTGGCATCGCCGTGCTGGCCTTCATTGGCTGGGCCATTTGGGGCCCGGTCCCGGCCCTTTCCTATGCTCTTATTGCGGCCGTTGCCGTTCTCATCATCGCTTGTCCCTGTGCCCTCGGCCTTGCGACACCGATGTCTATCATGACGGCGACGGGGCGCGGCGCGCAGGCGGGTGTCCTGATCAGGAATGCAGAGGCACTGGAACGGTTCGAGAAGGTCGATACCCTGATCGTCGACAAGACCGGCACGCTGACGGAAGGCAAGCCGAAACTTGTCGGCGTCTACCCTGAACCGGGTCACGATGAGGTAGAAGTGCTTCGGCTTGCCGCATCGCTGGAACGCGGCTCCGAGCATCCTCTCGCGGAAGCCATCGTACGCGGTGCTGAAGAGCGTGGCGTCGACCTGGCAAAAGCCGACGCCTTCGAGGCGGTCACCGGCAAGGGCGTCAAAGGCACGGTGGACGGGCGGGTAGTGGCGCTCGGCAACGTGAAACTCCTGACTGACCTCGGACTTGATGCAGCAGAGCTTCGGGACAAGGCGGATGCCCGTCGGGATAATGGCGAAACGGTTATGTTTGTCGTCGTCGAGAATGACGTTGCCGGTCTTGTCAGCGTCGCAGACCCGGTAAAGGCGACCACACCGGCCGCCCTGAAGGAACTGCACGCACTTGGGTTCCGTATTATCATGGCGACGGGAGACAATGAGCGTACCGCTAGGGCCGTCGCGTCCAGTCTAGGCATCGACGAGATCCGCGCCGATGTGATGCCGGAAGACAAAGCGAAGATCATCAAGGAACTTCAGGCCAAGGGGCACAAGGTTGCCATGGCCGGCGACGGTGTCAACGATGCACCTGCCCTGGCTCAGGCCGATGTCGGGATTGCCATGGGCACCGGCGCCGATGTGGCCATTGAGAGCGCAGGGTTCACGCTCGTCAAAGGGAACCTCGACGGTATCGTGCGTGCGCGCAAACTCGCCCGCGCGACCATGCGGAACATACGCCAGAACCTGTTCTTTGCTCTGATCTACAACACTGCGGGCGTGCCCGTCGCTGCGGGGATCTTGTTCCCATTCCTCGGGATCTTGATCAGTCCGATGTTTGCGGCCTTTGCCATGAGCGCTTCCTCAATCTCGGTCGTCCTAAACTCCCTTCGGCTACGGCGCGCGCAGATTTGAGGGGAAACAAGAACGATCGCGAGGTCCATCAGACCGTTCAATAAACAGTATTGGGTACAATCCATCGCCGGAGAAGGGGCAACAGCGTTCAGACAATCACCTGCAAACCAAGGAGACCAAAATGACCTACATTTCCAGACAGATGATCTTAGCCATTGCTGTGGTGTGGGGGCTGCCAGTCGGCGCCCAAGACAGCGGGCATATGACAGATAATGGGGCGATGAGTCAGATGATGAGCTCCGGACTGTTCCTGCCAAACATGGATGCAGCCAAGGGGCGTGCGCTGTTCGCCTCGAAAGGCTGTGTCGTTTGTCATTCTATCAACGGGGTCGGAGGCGAGGATGCCCCCGCCCTTGATGCAGCGTATATGGACCTGCCAATGAACCCGTTTGAATTTGCCGCCCGAATGTGGCGCGGCGCGCCGGCGATGGTCGCTGCCCAAGAGGATGAGCTCGGCGGGCAAATTGAATTCACAGGTCAGGAGCTTGCCGATATCATCGCGTTCGTTCACGATTCCGAAGAACAGAAGGCATTCTCTGCCGGCGACATCCCCGAAAAGATTGAAGAAATGATGCACCAAATGGGTGAGGAGGATCACGACTGAAGCGTCAGGGGATATCGCAGTAGAATAAGGCAATGCGTCGAAAGTTTCATTTGCGCCCTAAGATGCCGATCCTATGGCGGACCGCTTCTGCGCCAGCCAAAGTAATCCAAATCCCGCGGCTAACATCGGCAAGGAAAGGACTTGCCCCATCGTAAGCCCCCAGTCACCAAACTGCACAACATACCCAATCGGATTGTTCACGTCTGCGAATTGAGCGTCGGGCTGGCGAAACAACTCTACAAAACTTCTCGCAAAACCATATCCGGCCAGGAAGAGCCCGCAAATTGCCCCTGGTGTCCTAAGCCATCCGCGCCGCCACGCAAGGAATAGGAGAGCGAAGCCAAGCAACAGGCCTTCCAAAAGGGCTTCGTACAGTTGCGAAGGATGCCGTGCGCAAATGTCGGTTATTCCCGGGCATGATTGCGCTGCGTCACCGGGAAATATGACGGCCCAGGGCATGTCCGATGGGCGGCCCCATAGTTCATTGTTTATGAAATTTGCGATCCGGCCCAAGAACAAGCCCGGAGGCGTTGCCAGAGCGAGAAGGTCAGCCATGCTCAGGAGCGGCATACGCTGACGGATGCCATAAACAAGCGCGGCAATGGTTACTCCAGCAAACCCACCATGAAATGACATTCCCCCTTGCCAGACCTTCAGAATTTCTAACGGATTGGCAAGATAGAACCCGCGCTGATAGAACATCACGAACCCTAACCGCCCGCCAACGATCACCCCGATGATAATCCAGGTCAAAAGATCCTCAATTTGGCGCGGTGTTAGCGGGGCGCCCGATGCAGGCCACAGAGCGGCGCGTTTGACCGTGGCAACACAAATTCTCCAGCCGACGAGAAGGCCGATGATATAGGCCAACGCATACCAGCGGAGAGTCAACGTAAACGTGCCGATCTCAACCGAAAATATATCCGGCCCGATATTTGGGAACGGAAGTGCGGACAAAGGCATGGACATTCTTTCTAGTCATTCGGGTGAGGTCGGATCGTGCACATACGCCGTTCGTGCTCTCTCATGGTTTGTTCATCGCGAGTGAAGCTTCCGCGGGCTATTGGCCCGACTGGAGTTCTTCCAAGGACTGCAAAATGACACTTTGGCGCGGGTCTTCGGAGGAAACGGGCACCAATAGCTCTTTGGCTCGACTGTACGCGTTCAAGGCGAGGTCAGTTTCGCCGAGCACCCTGTAGGCCCTGCCAAGACGCATCCATCCATCGATATCGTCTGGTTCAGCCTCAAGGCGTGTTGCCAAACGTTCCACCATGGATCGGATAAATGCATCTCGATCGACATCATCCATCTGGCTGGCCGCTTCGACATCTGCAGCAGTGGGGCCGGGCGAATTGCCTGACATTACTGGAGCATAATCCGACAAACTGATAGGCGCTCGGCCTAGTGCCGCACCTATCCGGTTTGCTTCCGCGACAAATGTTTCCATCCAGGGTGCGAACCCATCCACTTCGTCCAATCGCGTGAGAAGACGATTGTAGGCCTGCTCATTCGCACCCGCTTGCGCAAGCCCGACAGCATCGTAAAAAGTTCCAGCAGGATTGGTCGGATCGAGCTCAAGTGCTCTTGCAATGGCCCGCTTCGCTTGGGGTGTCACGATCCCCTGTTCGGAAACGATGAGAGCTTCCGCATAGATCGAAAACACAGCAGAATCGGCATTCATGGATTGTGTTGCACGCTCGTAGGCCGATGCGGCATCCGAAGCGCGGCCCAATTTCATGAAGGTCTGTCCAAGGAGCATCCAGCCCTCCAAGGCTCCGCCTTCTGAATCCGCCTGCAACCGCTGCAATAGCTTCTGCGCCAACGCTTCGATTTCACGATTTTGCGCGACCTCTGCCTGGCGATCCTCGAAAGCGATGCTGGATAGGTTTGGCGCTCCAGCAAAACTGTAATACCCCGCCGCGAACAGCGGCACAAAGACCGCAGCAGCCATGAGTATGACCCTGCCGCCGCCGCTGGATTCCCCGGTGTTTTTTACTCTCCCCACGGAGAGAACCCGCCGCTTGATTTCCTGTCGCGCCGCATGCGCCTCTGCGACTGAAAGCAGGCCGCGTTCAGCATCCCGATCGACTTCAGACAACTGGTCCTTCAAAACTGCGAGAGTCCTGTCTTCGGCCGGACCTTGCACCAAGGCAGGCTTCCACGCCGAAGCCGCAACAATCCCTGAGGCAGTCAAGGCGAGGACTGCCATTGCAATCCATATCATCGGTGGTCCCCTTCGCTGGATGAAGTGAAAATGCGTGCGACCTCGGCCTCCTCGTCATCGCTCAGGTCTGCGATTTTTTTTCTTTTTCGAGAGCCCATCAGGATGCCGCCACCGATCCCCAGAGCCAAGAGCCCAAGGAGTGGGGGGGTAAACCAGAGAGCGTAGGTCTCGGGTTTAAACGGAGGCTTCAGTAGAACGTAGTCGCCGTATCTCGCTTGGATGAAAGCAATTGCATCTTCGTTCGTGTCACCCGCAACCAACCGTTCCCGGACCAAAAGTCGTAGGTCGCGCGCAACGCCGGCGTTCGAGCTGTCAATATCCTGATTTTGGCAAACTACGCAGCGAAGCTGCCTGGAAACCTCCCGTGCCCGAGCCTCGAGGATTGGATCGGAGAGGATTTCGTCGGGCTCAACAGCCTGCGCAGACATTGGCATGATGAGTGCCAACACAAGGAAGAAACTACGCATGTCAGCTCCTCTCCTCTAACACACCCGCTTGTCGGAGAGCTTGGCGAAAGGCTGATACAGCCTCTTCACCGACGATCGGGCCGACGTATCGGTAGAGCACCGTTCCATCGCCTCCGACAATGAATGTCTCGGGCACACCCGAAATCCCCCACTCGATCCCGGCACGACCTGACAGATCCGAGCCAATACGTTCGTACGGGTTCCCGAGATTTCGAAGCCAATTGACCGCGTCTGCGGGTTGATCCTTGTAGTTGATCCCGAACAAACGCACGCCATCGCGCTCAACCAAAGCGCTCAGAACCGCGTGTTCGGCACGACAGGGAACGCACCAGGAAGCGAAGACATTGACGACGACTGGCGTTGGGTTTCCGAGCAGGTTTTCCCGAGACAGTCCCTGTACATCAAGACCCGGCACCGGCCCGAGATTGAACGAGGGAGCTGGCTGAGAAATGAGAACCGAAGGAATCTCGCTTGGGTCACGATTGGGATTCAGGCCCCACAAGAAAAATCCGCCGACAATCACTGCCAGTACCAAGGGAATAATCGCTACAGCTCGTTTCATTGCTCACTCCGCTGCGACCGGTTTCGTGGATCGTGCCTTGGAGCTTTGGGGTGCCCCGACACGGAAGCGGCGATCGGACAAGGACAGACTGCCGCCTATGACAAGCATGGCCGCACCCAACCAAAGCAAGCCGACGAATGGCTCATAGAGAATACGCAGAGTCCAGGCACCGCTCTCTTCGGCTTTGTCCAGAGAGGGTTCCGTGATCGAAGCGTATAGGTCTCCCGCCAGGGTTGACCGTATCGCCGATTCTGTTGTCGTACTTTGTGCGACCGGATAGCTGCGCCGCTCAGGTTTGAGAGCCGTCACGAAAGAGCCGCCCCTTTCGACGCGCAGGGTTCCCTGATCCGCAATATAGTTCGGGCCACGAACGCGCTGCACACCTTCAAATGTGACATCAAATCCCGCAATGTTGACACTCGTGCCGGGCTCTACAAATGCGATCTCTTCAGATTTCCAAACCGAAGAGCCAATCATGCCGATCATCAAGACCGCAACTCCCGCATGAGCGAGCGTCATTCCATGCGCCGCGCGGGGCAAATTGCGGGCACGCCGGATGCTTTCCTGGAGCGGAACCTCGAACAAACGAACCCGCAGCGCCCATTCACGTAAGGAAGCAAAAAACAACCAAAGCGCGATGAGGATCGAAAGATATGCCAACACGGGCCCGCCTTTGGCGAAATACCAAATTGCGAGCGTTGCCAGCACCGCCAGCACCACCACGAAGCGGACACGTTGAAGCACTCCGACCAGATCGGCTCGTTTCCAGGACAAAAACGGCCCGAGACCCATGACAAAAACCAAGGGGAGCATCATTGGTACGAACGCGCCATTGAAGAACGGCGGACCGACGGAAATCTTGTCACCAGAAACGGCTTCGAGAAACAGCGGATAAAGCGTACCGAACAGAACCGTGCCAGTCGCTGTAGCCAGGATCAGGTTGTTTAGCAACAACCCTGCCTCTCGACTAATCGGCTTAAACAACCCGCCACCTTCCATCATTGGCGCCCGCCACGCATAGAGTGCAAGTGAGCCACCAATTGAAATCGCAAGCAGGCCAAGAATGTATAGGCCTCGCTCCGGATCCACGGCAAAAGCATGCACAGAGGTCAGCAAGCCAGACCGAACCACAAATGTGCCGAGGAGTGACAGCGAAAACGTCAAGATCGCGAGCAGGATTGTCCAGCTTTTGAACGCGTCACGCTTTTCAGTGACAATCGCCGAATGGAGAAGTGCTGTCCCGAGAAGCCAGGGCATAAAACTGACATTTTCAACCGGGTCCCAGAACCACCATCCACCCCAACCCAGTTCGTAATATGCCCACCACGATCCGAGAGCTATCCCCGCAGTCAGGCTGATCCACGCGGCCAGTGTCCAGGGTCGAACCCATCTTGCCCAGGCTGTGTCGATCCGTCCCTCGATCAAGGCTGCGGCTGCAAACGAAAAGACGATCGAGAAGCCGACATATCCAAAATACAGCAGCGGCGGGTGCATCGCGAGGCCGATATCCTGGAGCAGAGGATTGAGGTCAGCGCCATCAAGCGGCGGAGGAAAGACGCGCTCGAACGGATTGGATGTAAAGAGAAGGAAGGACAGAAACCCGACGCTGATCCATGCCTGCATTGCCAAAGTTCGCGCTCGAAGTGTTTCCGGTAGGTTTGAGCCGAAAGCAGCAACCGCAGCACCGAAGATGGTCAGAATGAAGACCCAGAGCAGCAACGATCCTTCATGACTTCCCCAAGTCGCCGCGACTTTGAAGATCATTGGTTTCAGCGAATGCGAATTGTTCGCGACGTTCAAAACAGTGAAATCAGAGACAACAAAAGCGCGCATCAAGGCGGCAAAGGCAAGTCCGACGAAGACGACCTGCCCAAAAGCAGTTGACCGGGCTGAACGCATCCAGAGAAGATTGCCCCGGGCCGCGCCGAAAAGAGGAATAGTCGATTGGACGATGGCCAACGCCAATGCGAGGGCCAGCACAAAATGGCCGAGTTCCGGGGTCATAGGAGCCTCATGATCTTTGGCAGTGGGATCGACTGGTGATCAGTTTCTCAGTCGTCTAAAGCGGCCTTGCGCTTGCGATACTCGTCTTCATCAATCTCACCGCGCGCGAAGCGATCCCTGAGAATGTCCTGAGCACTAGACCCGGAAACACGGTCCTTTTCGCTGAACCAGCGAACGGCGAAGAATATCAGCGCAATAATCACGCCCCAGAACACGATCATCATCAGCCCTCCCAGCATTCCAAATCCACCGCCCCACATGTGGCCGTAATAATCTCCGCCTGGGTCCGCCATGGCGGCCGTCGCGAACAGCGTGAATGCTGCGGTTGTGTTGGTAAGTCTAAGCATGTCGGTTTCCTTTTCTGTCATTTCATGTTTCAGCAACTGGCAATCGAATTGTCGCGATAAGCCCGCCGTCCGGGTGGTTCGCCAGACTGATCTCCCCACCCTGCGCGCGAAGAATGGACCTTGCGATCGACAGGCCCAGCCCATGCCCGCCGGTTTCCAGAGATCGGCTTTCTTCAAGCCTGAAGAATGGGTCAAATACGCGTTCCAATTCTGCGGTTGGAATCCCCGGCCCTCTGTCAGTGACGGAAATTTCTATTTCCCCATCGGCTGATATCCAGCCCAGCGTTGCGGACCCGCCGTAGCGCACCGCGTTCTCGATCACGTTTCGCAATGCCCGTCGAATGGCATTGGGGCGCAATCGAACCGTGACTTCGGGGCCGTCAGAGAGCACAAACGGTACGACCATATCCCCCCGCAGAGCTTCTAGGAACGATTGCAGGTCAACATCCTGCATTGGTTCGTTCCCTGAGAGACCTTTCGCGAAGGTAAGGGTTGCTTCCACCATCGACTGCATTTCTTCGACGGTTGCGACGAGACTCTCTCGGGTTTCGTCTTCCTCTACCATTTCTGAATGTACTCTCATTGCGGTAAGCGGAGATCGAAGATCATGTCCAAGGGCCGCCAGAACCCTCGTTCGGTCGGCAACGAACCGTGTCAGCCTGTCCTGCATGCGGTTGAAACCAGCGGTCAGCTCCCGAACCTCCTGGGGTCCCCGTTCTGGCAACGCGTCTATGTCTTCTCCACGCCCCAATCGTTCCGACGCCCCGGCCAATCGCCGCAGAGGGCCCAGCAGTCCGGTCATGACAAACCAGCTCACTGCGACCAACAGGGCCATTGCCGTCAGACCAAATGTCAGCATGGAATAAAGCGGCCACTGGATCGGCGGACGCTCAAAGCGCGTACTTACGTTCAACCACTGGCCACCGGCGATCGAAATTGAAAGGTTCATCTCGATAGCGGACAGTTCACCTCGCATCATGGCCAAGTGCATCTCGGTCATTTCGTGCGACAGGTTCGGTAGCGGCAGGATCGCGCCTTGGATCTGGTGAAGCTCTACACGAATGTCGCGACTGTAGCTGTCGTTCAGGAGTGCGCGGACGCGGGTTTCAACCAACCCGCCATCCGAATGGTCGCTATGTTGCACAAGCGGCTTCGTCCCGAGGTCAAAGCGAACAAGGGGCGAGTTCGCCGCGCGGATAATTGATGGGCGCAGGTCAGCGGGTGCCTCTTCAATCAAGCGCGCAACATTTGCCGCTCGTCCAGCTGCCTCAAACCCAAGAGCAGCCCGTATGGCGAGGCTTCGTTCATCGGCGAAGAGCCACAGGCTGACAAACTGTGCGATCCCCAACGCGATAATGATGAGAAGAACGAGTTGGATCCGGAGAGATCGTAGGAGCCGCCAGATCATTCGGACACCTCGACGTCGACCGACAGGCAGTAGCCGCCGCTTCTGATCGTCTTGATAATACGTGGACGGAGAATGTCGGGCTCGAGCTTTCGCCGAAGGCGCGAAATCTGGTTGTCAATTTTCCTGTCCAACGGACCAGCGGAAATGCCCTGAGAAAGATCTAGCAACTGATCGCGGCTCAACACCATCCGAGGGCGCTCCAGAAGGACCGTCAGCAGTTTGAATTCTGCGACCGTAAGAGCGGTCTCTTGTCCCGCGTCGTCGAGAAGCACCTGCCGGTCTACATCCAAGGTAAGGTGTGCAAAGCGGACTTTGCGGCCGCTCAGAGATCCGGTGAAGGCTTCTTTGTGCTCGCTTCTTCGCAGGACGGCTTTGATCCTCGCAAGGAGTTCGCGTGGATTAAACGGCTTGGGAAGATAATCGTCCGCACCGATCTCCAAACCGACAATACGGTCCGCATCTTCACCGAGCGCGGTCAACATGATGATCGGCAGTCGCCCTTCGCTTGACAGACGTTGGCAAACGGAAAGGCCATCCTCGCCAGGCATCATGATATCCAGGACCAGTAGGTCGAAGCTTCCGACAGCCAGCTTCGCGTCCATCTCCGCCGCATCCTTGGCAGCGGTTGCTCGCATGCCATTCTTTTCCAGATAGCGGGTTACACTTTTCCGGATCTGTTCATGGTCATCCACGACGAGAATATGTGGCGCGTGTTGCATGGGGCCCTTCTAAAGCATTGGAAATCAGACGGTCAGGTTCCTTTTTGTCGCCAATTGTATCAGCCCCTGTCCATTGCGACAGACGGATACAAATCCACGGGTGTACGTCCTTACATTCAAATGTTTGATGCCAAGTTGTATGAGGTCAAAAGAAGGAAAGGCTTCAAAATGTCCTACTCAACAAAAATTTCTACCGGTCTTCTGGTTGCCGTTCTCACAGCAGGTGCTGCGCTCGCCGATGACAGCCATCACCAAGCTGCGGGCGCTGAAAGCGTCTCTCCCAATGTACTTGCTCAACCGATGGCAGGGACGGGCGGGCCCGGAATGCTGATGGGTGGCGGCATGATGGATCCCAGTCAGATGGCCGAGCATCTTCAGATGATGCACGGCATGATGCGCATGATGATGCAAATGCATTCGGGCATGATGAGCGGAAACGGCAGCATCATGGGACCAAGCACAACCGGTCAAGGTATGTTCCCGATGATGGGGGGCAACATGATGTCAATGTTCGATATGGATGGAAACGGCGCAGTGTCTCCCGAAGAGGCGCATGAGGGCCTTCAGTCGATGCTGTCGGACTATGACGCCGACGGTAACGGCACGCTCTCGATTGACGAATTCGCGTCGCTTCACGCCAAGGCGATGCGCGAGACCATGGTCGATCGTTTCCAGATGCTCGATGCTGATGGCGACGGCCAGATTTCTCAAGGCGAAATAGTCGCCCCTGCCGACAACATGGCACAGGGTATGACAGCAAATCCCGGAATGATGACGGACCAAGACAACTGAACCCCGTCGTTCAGAATTTCCCCATTCAGGCAAGCCCGTCAACGGTTCGGCGCTTTGGGTTTGCCTGAACAAGATCGAGAGGGCTCAAAATGAGTTATACCTACAACAGACATCTGCCCAATACGGCGATTGATGATGCGGAGATGCGCCTGCGCGAAGCCCTGAAAGAAAAGGGATTTGGTGTACTGACCGAAATCGACGTCCAGGCAACAATGAAGAAAAAGATTGACCGCGACATGGATGGATACCGCATTCTGGGTGCGTGCAACCCTCATATGGCATGGGAGGCCATTGGGCTGGAGCCCCGTATAGGATCGATGCTGCCTTGCAACGTGATCTTGCGGACGGTCGAAAACGGCACTGAAATCAGCGCTGTTGATCCTGTGGCTTCGATGGCCGCTGTCGAGAATGAGAAGCTGCACGAAGTCGCCGCGCAGGTGCGCGATATGCTGCGATCTGCGGTTGACAACGCATAAACTAAACTGAGGAGGCAGACCATGCTGAGCCGCCGTCAAACTTTTGGCCTGTTCGCATCGAGCACCTTGCTTGCCTATTCGCCAGCTTGGGCTGACAACCATGACGTATGGGCGCTCGATACTCTCCATGATGCGCTGAAAAGCGATTTGGCAAGGCTTGTGGACATCCGCAGACCCGAGGAATGGCAAGATACCGGCGTCGCGGAGGGGGCGTGGCCAATCGACATGACCCATCCGCGGTTCGGGGAGCGCCTCTTCGCCGCCCGCGATCTTGCTGCGGGACGCCCGGTCGCCCTGATTTGTCGGACCGGCCATCGCTCAGGTCTCGTAATGAGCAAGTTGCGTGAAGCGAAAGCTGCCGGCTTTGTTGACGCCGTAGGCGGGATGCTTGGCGCCCCGGGGAGATCCGGCTGGATCGAGCAAGGTCTGCCGACAGTAACAAGAGAAGCCGCACTGGCCGCCCTCCCAAGTGAGCTAGCGTGAGACACAAGCTATACCATGACCAATCGTAGAGCCTTCATCGCCGGCTTGGCTGGCCTGCCGTTTGCCACAGGTCCGCTGGCGGCCATCGCACAGGAGAGTGTCAGGGCGTTGGCTATGCCACCATTGCTCGACGCAACCCGCGATCGGCATTTCCGTCTGACTGCCCAAAAGGGCAAGACCGATTTTACAGGACTGGGCGGCGGCGAAACCTGGGGGTTCAACCAATCCTTTTTGGGGCCTACACTACGTCTTCCCGCAGGAGCTTCGACGCAAGCACAGATCGACAATACGCTGTCAGAGAAAATCTCGGTGCACTGGCACGGTATGCTGATACCCGGCGAAGTTGACGGCGGCCCACACCAGACGATTGAACCGGGCACGACTTGGTCTCCCGAACTGGATCTGACACAACCACCCGCTACTCTTTGGTACCACTCGCACGTTCATGGCGACACCGGACGACAAGTTCAAAGGGGATTGGCCGGTGTGATCCACGTTGATGACGGTCGGGACGATGCTCGGGGTCTCCCGATCTCATACGGCGTCGATGATTTGACATTGGTTCTGCAAGACCGCCGGTTCGACCGGCAGGGCCGCATCGATTATGGCCTGTCTATGCCAGATCAGATGATGGGTTTCATGGGAAATGTCATTCTTGTTAACGGTCAGCTAGGCACCCAGGCTGTCGTCCCTCGCGGTATTGTCCGTTTGCGCTTGCTCAACGGCTCGAACGCGAGGATTTATCCCCTATCGTTTTCTGACCGTCGCGAGATGCACCTCATCGCGACGGACAGTGGCTATCTTAATCAACCTGTCGCAATTGAGTCCCTCGTGATCGCTCCCGGCGAACGATACGAAGTCCTCGTCGATTTTTCGGGAGGAGAGGCTGGCACGCTGGTATCCTCTGCAAATCCCAATCAGATGATGGGTGGGATGATGGGCGGCGCGAGCACTGCTGGGGGGAGCTTCGTAGTTCTACCCTTTGGTGTGGATGTGAGACTTCCTGCCCGCATTCTGGAAATACCCGCCGACTTGGGCGGCGTCCTGCCTGACAGTGAGGCCCGATCAGTCAATACACGTCAGATCACACTCGATATGCCAATGGGGATGGGCATGATGATGCGTAGGTCGAATGATCGGTTTGCGATCAATGGGCAGTCCTTCGACATGGGGAGGATAGACTTGTCTCTTTCGAAGGGGGCGACCGAGATTTGGCAAGTCTCCTCAAACATGATGATGCACCCGTTTCATGTTCATGGCGTGAGGTTTCAGGTGCTCGCCGAAAACGGAAAGAAACCAAGCATACAAAATTCTGGCTGGAAGGATACCGTGCTCGTAAATGGCCGTGTCGATATCCTGGTCAGCTTTGAGCAGACGGCAGATCGCGCCAATCCCTTCATGTATCACTGTCACATCCTTGAACACGAAGATGGAGGAATGATGGCGCAGTTCACGGTCACATGATCGTGCAAGCATGGGGATATGGTCGCCTGATTGGTTGTTTGGCGATAGCAACTGTTCTGTCTCTTGCAGTTTTCGGCCTTTTTTCGGGCACGGTTTCTCTGAGCAATCTTGGGGTCGCCTTTTCACAGGCTGAAGTGCAGCGCCATATTGAAAATGCCGGAGCCGTTGGCCCCCTCGCGGTTATTGCACTCATGGCCCTCGCGATTGTCGCAAGCCCCATACCGAGCGCACCAATCGCACTAGCCGCCGGGGCTGCATTTGGCCACTATCTCGGAGCCGCCTACGTAGCCATAGGCTCGGAGCTCGGTGCTACAATCGCATTTGTCATCGCGCGAAAACTCGGTCGAAGCACAGTTCGGCGTTTTTTGGGTAAATATTCAGAGTTCGGGCTGTTGGGGTCGCAAAAGGCTCTGATGTTATCAGTGTTTGCGTCCCGCCTGCTTCCATTCGTTTCTTTCGATGCAATCAGCTATGTTGCGGGCTTGAGCCAACTTCATCTATGGCGCTTCATGCTGGCAACTTTTGCCGGGATTTTGCCGGCGAGTTTTGTTCTTGCCCATTTTGGAGCTGTGGCCATGTCAGGGGATTGGGGAACGGCTGAATGGATCACGATAGGACTTGGGGTTGTGACAGCACTGCCTTTTGTCTTTTTGACCCTCAAAAATAGAAAGCAGATCGACGATGAATAGCGACTATAAAGCGGGCAGCATTTCTCTTTGGGATGCCGTCGCCATGGGGACTGGTGTCATGATTGGCGCCGGAATTCTGGCACTCACAGGCCAAATTGCGGAACTGGCCGGCCCTACCTTTCCACTTGTGTTCATCGTTGGAGCCATCGTTACAGCCTTCAGCGCTTACACTTACATAAGAATGTCCAATGCCTACCCGTCAGCTGGCGGAATTGGAATGATCCTGCAAAAGGCCTATGGACCAACCGCCGTAGCCGCTGCAGCGGCTTTGCTTATGGCTCTGTCAATGGTCATTAACGAAAGCCTAGTCGCACGGACCTTCGCAAACTATTTGCTCCGTGGACTGGGCATTGCACCAGATGGCTTACTGGTTCCGGCAATAGGCGTTGCTCTCATTATCGCAGCCTATGTCGTCAACATCTCGGGCAACCGCTCTGTAGGCTGGATTTCCCAATTGCTCGCCGTACTGAAAGTTGGCGGTATCACTCTGTTTGGGATCTCTGCGCTTTGGGCCGGCGGGTTTACTTTTGGCACAACAGGAGATGGAACAGCTTCACAGGGTCTCAGTGGATTTGTTGGTGCCACAGCGTTGGCAATTCTGGCATTCAAAGGGTTCACGACAATCACCAACAGCGGCGCCGAGATAGTGGACCCACACCGCAACATCGGACGCGCGATCATCATTTCATTGGCGGTCTGCGTAGTGGTGTATCTCTTGGTAGCATTTGCGGTGGGAAGCAGCTTGCCGCTTGGCAAGATCGTCGAAGCAAAAGACTATGCGCTCGCGGAAGCGGCAGCACCGTCCCTTGGGGAAACGGGCTTCTATCTGACCGTCGCGCTCGCTTTGATCGCAACTGCATCAGGCGTGATTGCCAGCATCTTTGCGGTATCTCGTATGTTGGCAATGCTGACAGAGATGAAATTGATCCCGCACAGTCATTTTGGGATGTCAGGCGGAGTCCGCGACCATACACTGATCTACACAGTAGTGATTGCGAGCCTGCTGACCATTCTCTTCGACGTTAGCCGAATAGCTTCTATGGGGGCCTTCTTTTACCTTGTAATGGATATGGTTATTCACTGGGGAGTGTACCGAAACCTTAGGGCCGAGCTTTCTGCGCATGGATGGATCATGTTGACTGCAATCGGTCTCGACGCGATCGTGCTTGTCGTATTCGCTTCACTAAAGTGGCAGAGCGATCCAATGATTGTAGTGGTCGCATTCGCGATCATGGCTTGTGTATTGATCTTTGAGCATTGGTTTCTTCAGCGCACAAAAACCGAGCCACATCAACATGATCACAATGGGAATTGAGTGCTCGCGTGATGACCAGGTATCGAAGCAGTAATTCTTAGCGCTTCCAACATTCAAATTGGTCGGGTTTGAGCGATTTTGAGATCCACTTTGCCGATGTGTAGGACTACTTCCGTTGCCTCAATGCCGGGCGCCAACGCGCGTTTCACGAGGTCAGTGAAGACTATGGAAGACTGGTCGAGCCATTGAAATGAGGAAACGCAAGAGCTTAACCGCCGTCGAGACCCTCGTAGTAGACGAGCGCGGGCATGTTGCGGCGCTGGTGCACGATGCGCAGGATGACTGCCGCCCCATCCGCGGCATCTAGCCGCTTGTAGAAGATCACGTGACGTTGGCAGTTGACGGACCGCATCCCCGGAACGAAGAGACTCCTGTCCCGACCCCGGTCGGGATCCCCGGTGATCTGCTCGAAGGCGTTAACCAACTGGCGGTAATAGACGAGCCATTGATCCCTACCCCAAGTTTCGACGGTGTAGGCACGGATCTCTTCAAGGTCGGCCCTGGCCCGACCGGAAAGCCGAATAGTCATGTGGGTCAGCGATCAAACGCATCCGGTTCGAAGGCATGAGCATCGAACTCGGCGAAATCCCCATTTTCGGCCAGGGAGGCTGCTTCCTCTAGGTCGGCCTTGAGGGAATAGAACTGCCGGGCGCCATCCTTCTCCATCAGCATCCTTACGCCGGCGCGCACGACTTCGCTCAGATTGGCGTAGGCGCCGGACTCGATCTGCGCCTGCACATATTTCTGCATCGGTTCGGTCAGGTGGACGTTTGGCATCAGACTCTCCTATCCATGCTCAATCGTATCAGATACTGACATAGATATTCAAGCTCATGCTCGATCCCAACTTGGGCCCCAAATCGGCTCGCTGGCTGCTCCCGCCCTTCTGATCCCGGATTCCATGCGGAGAGCCGGGCCCGGCAGTTTCCCGATACAGCCCTTCCCGAGGCCACGAGCGCTGCGCCACGCGGTTTGGAGGGCTCATTCGATCTGTCCTTCCGTGACCACTTTCGCGGCCACATTGGAACACCCAATTTCCCCTTTGTAACAGACGTTTGTTTAGCAGCTAACGTGAAAGGGGTCCGCAATTTTGGCCACTTTCAAGACGCAGAAGCAGCCAGAACCGGCGTCAGATCTTGGAAGCGGTCAAGCGACACAAGCGAACAGTCGCAAGCAACCATCAATCAAATCTTCTTGCTATCATTAATGTTGTTTCGTATCGCTGCACCATTATAGATGGAGTCGGCATCATGAAGCACGTGATCCACAGCGTGGCAACAGCCACGGCACTAACCATATCCGGACTAATGGCCTCGTCAGGTCCGGCTCAAGCCTATCAGGTCGACTGTGCAATCCTCCTCTGCCTTGCGGGCGGCTGGCCTGCCTCCGCGCCCTGCGCGCATGCCAGAGCGGTCTTCATTCGGCGGATCACACCATGGCCGATCGAGCCGCCCTTACAAATCTGGCGGTGTCCGATGGGTGTGTCGTTCAACGATCCCAGCCCGATGTCGCCTATGGAACGCCTTAATGACACCACGTTCCGCGATCCGCCCGAACCGCAGGAATCGACTCCGATACCCCTTGTTCACGTCCAAGCAGATGAGCAAGCTGACATCGACATCTCAGGCGACGCCTTTGATTTCGTGCGCAGCATACGGGTCTATCACATCCAGTACCGCCAGCATGAAAACCGAGATGGCGACTGCAATCGCAGCGACTCGACGCGATTGGGGTCCTACGGCGTGCAGGGCGACTACCGATGGACAAGATCCACCGTGGGCCAGGTGCCAGCCGCATCCGGCCTGAGCATCCCGAATGGATGTGGCAGCTACTTCTACCGTTCCGTCTTCGTCGACTGGCGTGATCACGCCGGGAACTATGGTTCTGAAGAAGTTCGCTACTGACAAAATCTGCGCGCGGTTTTGCCGCGCGCGTCATCTCAACCCCGCACGTAAGGCTGTGCAAAACCCCCGAAAAGGAGACGACGCCAGACCGTGAAGCCTGACGCCGTGCTAGAAAACTCCGTGAACAAGAGTTTCCTAGCGCACCGCTAAAACACCTGCAACCAGCAAAGTTGTTTTGCTGGCAAGAATGTTGTTGTCTCACGACATGGCGTCGGTTCTCCAAGGAGACCTCGACCATGGAACCTACGACCGGCCTGATCCTGCGACGGATCACGCAGACAAATCTCTCTGTTGCAGCGCACAAGCTTGCTACCCTCATCCTCGATGCCATCGCCTGGAAGGATGGCTACAACGGTTTGTCGCGCGGAACGGCAGCCTTCACCCTCTCTGCCCTAGCGGAGAGGATGGGTGTTTCACGACAATATCTTTCGGTTCTTTTGAGCGAACTTGAGACGTCGGAGTTGCAGCTCGAGCGGGCGAAGCCGAATGGCAAGTTCGCGCCCTGGATCTTTCGGTTTTCCGCCTTCGACAAGGAGAGTGAACCCCATGATCTCGTGTCAGGTGAAGACGACACATCACTATCTAGAGATAATAATAACAAAACTATCTTCTCAGGGCTGATCGATATCACCGCGAGTTCGAACGTTTTTCAGACCAGTTGGGCAGAGCTCATCAAAGCGGCGAAGGCCACGTTGCCCTGCTGGAACATCGACACCCAGGTCATCTGGGATCGCTTCCTCGCCTTCAACCGATCCCGAGGCAACGGCAGGGTGCCGGCCGGCTTCCTGCTTGGCTTCATGCGCCGATGGCGAAATTCGTGGGGAACTCCAACTTGTCCCGCGGTCAAGCCGCCCGCGAGACCAATAACGGATCCCAAAGAGCGCGAATTGCTGAGACAGATGCAAGCCGCACCAACTGCGAACCGCCAGTTCCACGCGTCCGACTTGTGTCGCTTGATCGGACACGCTGCCTACGAAGCGCGGGTACTCGATGTGATCCGCAAGTTTGGGTGCCAGAGGTTTTCAGCAACTTTGGCGGTGCACGGACGGGCGGTGTTTGCTGGCGAGATTGCGCGGTGACTTTCACTCAGTTGGCCAATCAAGCTCGACTTCAGCCAGATTGTGGGCGCAATAGCCGGTGTGGTCGCGCAGTGAGTTCTTGAAGCACTGCATCGGCTTGAAGCCATGTGCCTTCCTATCCGAGGGGCCGAAGCCGGAAGGGATGGCCTGAATGTCGTATGAACGGCGGTTGCCTGAGAAAGGACTCCCGTCTCCCGCTACAAGCGGCGGTTCAGCGACCGGAGTTGATGATTGCCAGCCGAAGGGGCAATCCAGTTGGGGAGGTGAAGTCGCTGTGGGCGGCTTCGACGGCCACGTCAGCGCAGCCGCTTCTTCATGCGCTCGATCTGCTCGGGCGAGCCCTCGAAGCTGTAGCCTTCGCGGGTCTTCTTCATCCGCACGCCGGGACCGGCAGCCTTCTTGAGGCTGTCTTCAACGTGCTTCTCCATGCTGCGCGTCAGCTCACGCTGAAGCTGGGCGGCAGAGGCGATCTTGCGGCCATTGAACCGCATTTCGATGCGAGCCATCGCGTCGTTCCTTTTCTGTTAGCCCTTCGGAGGGAAGGGATCGTTGCCGTAGGTGTTACGCTCGCGGATGCGACCGTTCTCGCCGTGGATCAGCATCTCGCTGCCCTGGCGCATGGCGGATTCTCGCGCGGCCGCGATGGCCTCGCGCTGCGTGCCATGGACGGAAGACGCGCGGGAGTTGCCCGCCCCCTTCACTGCCCAACCGCCCTGATGCGGCACAACATGCTGATTTTTCTTAGACATTTTAAGCTCCATATGTCGATTTCGGTTGACGATTCTGCCAACCTTGTGTTTAAATATAGATTAGGAAATGGCGCTTATCAACCAAAACAACAACCGCCGGGAGAGGACCATGTTCGGACAAAGGCTCAGGCTTGCCCGCAAGCGGGCTGGCCTATCCATGCAAGCTCTCGCCGACCGCGTGACCCCAAGCGTGTCGGCGCAGGCCATCAGCAAATACGAAGCGGACAAGATGATGCCGTCCTCGTCGGTGTTGGTCGGCCTCGGAAAGGCGCTCGGCGTGTCGCTGGATTTTCTTGTCGGTGGCCAGGTCGAAGCTCTGGAAAGCGTCGAGTGGCGGAAGAACTCGACTGCCTCGGCGCAGGATCGCGCGATGGCGGAAGCCATCGTGATCGAGAAGCTCGAAGACTATCTCGCCATCGAGGACATCCTCGACCTGCATCCGGCTGAAGACCCGTTCGCCGCGCTGCGCGTGGACATGGTAGCCGATGAAGAGGCCATCGACGCCAAAGCGCGGGACGTGCGGCGCGAGTGGAAGCTCGGGATCGACCCCATCCCAAGCATGACCGCCCTGCTCGAAGACAAGGGGCTCAAGGTCATCGAGGCCGATCTACCTGAGCGCATCAACGGGCTGGCTTGTCATGTTGAGCGGGCGGAAGGTGCACCGACTGAGGTGATCGTCGTCTCGCGGCACACCAACGTCGAGCGCAAGCGCTTCAACCTCGCCCATGAGCTCGCGCATCGGATCATCATCGAGACCGGCAATGTCGCGCTGAAAAAGGAGCCGTCCATGCACCGCTTCGCGGGGGCGTTTCTTATCCCGCGCGAGCATCTGGAAGAGGAAGCTGGCCGGAACCGGCACGGCATGACCTGGATAGAGATCATGCGGCTCAAGCGCACCTACGGAGTCTCTGCCGCCGCGATGCTCGTGCGGCTCGGCCAAGTGGGCATTCTGTCGAAGAGCGCTGTGGAATATGCGTTCAAGACCTATGCGCGAAGCTGGCGGCGCGAAGAGCCGGAGCCTATCGGTCCCGGTGAGGGTTTCGCGGCCTTCGAGAAGCCGCAACGCTTCGAGCGCCTCGTTTGGCGCGCGCTCGGCGAGGAGTTGATTTCGCCTGTTCGCGCTGCCCAGATGCTCGGGCTCCCTTTGAGCGTTGTCGAACGTGACATCAGGGGGCCGCGTGACCAGTGACCTGTATCGTCGTCAATGATGCGTCCTGCCTGATCGACCTGAAGAAGGGAGAGTTGCTGCACGTCCTGCTGCGGCTGCCCTATCGGTTCATCGTGCCCCTGCCCATCCGTGAGGAGGAGCTCCTCGACTTCACGGCGCAGGAATGGCGGATGCTCGAAGATGGTGGCCTTGCCACCTATGATCTGCCGGGCGAAGAGGTCGCGCGGGTTTTCGCACTGAAGCGGGAACATAGCCGCTTGTCGGCCAACGACTGCTTCGCCCTCGTGACGACAACCTGCCAGGAGAACGGTATCCTCCTGACCGGCGACAACCTGCTGCGCAAGGTGGCCACCGCCCGCGCCGTGCGCGTTCATGGCGTACTCTGGATCATTGACGAACTGCACGCGGCCGGTGTCTGCGAGGTCGAGCTTCTCATCTCCGCGCTGCAGGTCTGGCGCGCGGATGTCGCGTTGCCCTTAAATCTGAGACACGACGCGTTCGGGGATATTTTTTGCCCTTAATTATGAGATTCCACTGCCATCGCGCCTATGCTTTTCGCGCGCTGCCGGGCGATGTAATCGACCGCGGCAAGCAGACGTGGCTCCTTATCGAAGGCGCGCAATAGAGCAACCCTTGCATAGTCGTCGATGCCGGAGCTTGAGATGGCCGCTTTGACCAGTGGACGGGATTGGGCTGCATCAATTGCAGCAAGGCAAAACAGCCTTACTTCCAGCCTGTGGCCCTGAAGAGCGTGTAACGGATCTCCGCGGAAGGCCTTTAATGATATGGCAAAGGTGACCGCGCGCATTGCGCGCCGAAGTTGCTTGGAGCTGCGTAATCGCGCGGCGTATTCAAGCCGCGCGGCGCCGTTGCGCGCACGATTTATCAGCTTTTCGGGCATCTGTTCGCCACTGGCCTTGCCGAGCGTCGGCACAAGTCTCGTCCCACAAACCTGGCAGTCGAATGCCCAGGCTCGCCTCCAATGCTTGAGCGAAAGGCCCTCTCTGGAACATTGCAGGCAATGCTGGAATGGTATCTGGGCCGTCAGCGAGGCTTCTCGTGTCGTCATTGCTGGGAAGGTCAAAGATCGCACAACATCTGGGTCAATCCGTGCGGCGTTGGCAATCTTCGCCGCCGCTGCCGCGTCGATGTTGAAGTCCAAGGACGTGCCATGAGTTGTATCGATTTCGATATGGGCCAGCAGTTCCGCATCATCACAGTAGTTGGCCGCCGCCAGCCGAGACAACCAACCTGACAACAACTCGTCTGGCAGCGGCGCGACAGTCTTGGGCAGCGGGTGCGGCTTCACACCCCGGACTTCTCGAGCCGCCGATGGGGGTTCGCATGGCGCGACCAAACCGGCGTCCATTTTACGATTGCGTCATCGGTGATGCATTCATCACCTGTTACAATGGCGTCGATGGAAAGATCCTTGATCAGGGCGAAAATGCGCGAGGTCACCCCACCGGTCAGTGCAAGTATCTGCTTGAGTGACTTGACCTTCAGGTTGGACTTCTTTTCCAGTGGCATGGCAGCAATAAGGGTCTGGATCATGTCCGAGAACTCGGCATCGTCGCGCCAGTTTGGCAAGTGATGTTCGTCCAGCCGTCGGGCAAGCTGGATATCACCACGGATGGCGTCGACGGCCTCGCTGACCCCAAGACAGACCAGTGACACCTCGAGCTCATTGCTGAGATAACGAAGAACATTGAGAAAGCGTCGCTGTTCGCGGTGGGTCCCGGCCAAGAGGTTGTGGACCTCGTCGATCATGATCATCCGCAGGCCAAGGTCGCGCAAAAGCGCAATAACACGGACTTCGAGGGAGGCCACATTTTGAGCGCGCGCGCCCAGTGCCGTGGCCGGTGCCCCGACGGACGCCAGGATGTGCAGATAGAACCGCCGTTCGTCGGGAGCTGGCGGTGCTTGTAACAGCAAGAGCGGCGTTCGCGTAATTCCCGATGCTGGGTCATATTCCGGTGCATATCTGCGCGACAGGTTGCGGGCGATCATCGTCTTGCCGATCCCAGACGCGCCATGCACAAGAAGGCCAGGCATACGGGTTTGCCTTGGCGCTTCGATCATACCCTGCAAACGGTCCAGAACTTGTTCGGCCCGCGGAAAGCCAATCCAGATATCCGATTGAATGAGGGCGATCCGACCGTCTTCCTCTGTTGTCCCTGCCCTCAATTCACCATCTCTCCACTTTGAACAATGGGCGCGATGTATCACCCGTGTCGATCGGGCGCAGCCTTTCGGTTTTCGAGACAGCCGAGTTGGTGCCCTCCAATGTCCCTTTTCTTTCACGGGATCGGCGTTCGGCCTTCGTTAGGCCCCGGCTTTCAAACTCGATCTGGCGTTGCTGTCGGATCAGCTCAGCCAGGACCAGCTCATTGGACCCGGATTTGCCAAGGGCACGGGCCTTCCTCATGGCTTCGCGATATTCCCAGAGCGGCACGGGCGGAATTTCCAAGTTTCTGTAACGCGCCTCAACATATCGGCCATCGTCCAATTCGACCCAGATCATTGAGATATCGCGAGGGTCGTAGCGAACGACCACCTTCCCATCCCCGCGCCCAATGTGGCCTGCAAGCGCATCCGACCAGTACCGTATCTGGAACAGATGGATGCCGTCACGCCTGACCTTGCGCAGTTCGCTCGGCAAGAAGCTCACCCGAAAGGCTTCCATCTCGAAGGGGATGTCGCCCATCATTTCCTCTGAGAGCACCTCCCATTTGGCGACGGGCGTACAGCCAAGACTTGAATGAATGCTGTTGTTGTAGCGGCAGATTTCCAGGGCAAACCAGCGATCAAATTCGCCTAAAGTCATCGCGGCCATGCCTTCGGCATCGTAGTCGCCCTTGGCCACGACCGAGGATTGCGTTGTTCCAGGCAACAGGTGCACGGCCCCCATCATCGTGCCGATCAATCGTTCGATGTGCCCTCCGAAATGAGGACTGCCTGGCGGCCGATAGACCAGATCGATCCCCCATTCCGCACATGCCGACCGAAAGGCATGCGACCGGAAATCGCGCCCGTTATCGACGTGGATGCTATGCGGTTTACCCTGCGCGGGCCAAGGAACATTGCACACCAATTCCGCCAGAAGTTCCGCCTTGGGGGCCACAGCCTGTGTCAGGCAAAGCGCCACCGACAGACGCGAAGGAGCCTCGAGAGAGGTGTAATATCCGGTCACCATCCGCGTTGCGACGTCGATCGCCAGCGTGACCCAAGGCCGCCCAATTGGTTGGCGTTCAAAACTGTCGACGAGAATGATGTCCGCAGGCGTATGGTCGATTTGCACGACCTCCAGTGGCCGGTTTGCCTTGTTGTCGCCTACGACCGGCGCAAATTTCTGGCGGGCCGCCTTTGCGCCTTCGCGTGCCTTGGCAATTGCGCGGGCGTCCATTGCATCCAGCCTGCGCTGAACCGTCCGACGCGTCGGCGGTTGCAAGCCCTCCTGCCAGCAAGCGCTGCGGATTTCTGTCACGACGCGCGACAAGCTCGAACGCTCCCGGCGCAAGAAATAGCGGCGAAGGTGCTCCTCGATTACCGCTTCGACTTTGCTGGATATTAACATCGTCCCGGTCGGGCGGCCCCGTTTCCGCGGAGCCAGAGCGCTGGTGCGCCCACCCTCTTCCGCCAACCGTTTTATCCAACGCCAGACCGTCGCCCTGCTGACACCAAGCTCCCAAACGGCGTCATTGATGCCACGTTCCAGGCTGCCAGTCCCATTGAGATATGCCTGAACAAGAGGGCGCAGCACCGCGGCCCTGCGCGCCTCTTCAGCACCAACGGCAACGGAGTCTTCGCCATCATCATTCATCGATATTTGCCGCAAATGTCTGTGAACCCTGTCTCAGGCTTAAGGGCAAAAATATCAGAATTAAAGGCAAAATCTCATATTTAAGGGCAAAGATCAGCCGTTGATTTCGTTGGATTTCCCATCTCACAATTAAGGGTTCTGCCTCAATCTGTGTGGCGCAGTGGCAGCATTCGGGCTCTGAGGAGTTCTGGTCCGGCGCGACCGTACATGGCGCGCTTGAGGGTCTTCAGGCGATTGACTTGGCCCTCAGCCTGACCGTTGCTCCACGGAAGTTCGATGGCATTGCGCACGGCCTCGATGTCGCGGTGCAGCGTGCGGGCAAAGCGCATGATTGGTGGGATGCCAGTCTCAATGGCCAGGTCGATCCATGCGTCCAGCGGGGCGGACTGGTCGCCGCGCAAAATGCCCTGAAACCGCATGGCAAGGCTCCGCATCGTGGCAAAGCTTGGCGATCCGGCCTTCAATGCATCTACCTTTTGGGCCTGGTCTGCGGTCAATTTGCGTCGCGGCTTGATACAGAGCGCCGCTGCGACAACCGGCGAAATGGCGTGACCGGTTTGCGGGTCCCGCACAGGCGCCAGGGGCAGCGGCGTGTCGGTCGGGCCTGCTAGAACGGTTTGTTCATCCCTTCGCCATCCGGCCAGCAGACGTTGCAAATGAGACAAGCTGCCCTCATAGCCATGGCGTTGAATTTCGACCAATAATTCCTGGCCGGACCGGATACCCTGTTTCCAGAGATCGGCCAGTATGCTCTCAAAATACCACGGCGACGTGGGCTTCAATGCAGCTCGGCGGCGGTCTGGTGGCGAGTCGGAGCTCAACCACTTCGCCACACTACGACGCGGGAAGCCGGTCCGACGTCCAATTTCGCTACAAGACAGCCCTTGATCACGAAGCGCATGGATGTTTCGGAAAATTTCCTCACGTGATTTCCGATGAGCAAGACGCGATCGCAGTAGATGATTGGCCGTGCTGATGTTTTCGGCATCTGACAATAGCGCCCGCCCGGTGGCGCGGCCATGCATATTCATCTGCTCTTCAATGGCCTGGCGCAGGTTCTGGACGAGATGGAAACGGTCTGCGACCTGCAGGGCTTGCGGTGCACCCTGACGTGCGGCCTTCGCATATCCGCCACAACGATCCCGACTGATGACTTCAATCTCAGGGTGCTGCCGCAGCCAGCTCGCACAGCTTTCAACGCTCCGATCCGGAAGAATATCAATTACGGTCTGCCGCTCGAGATCGACGATGATGGTTCCGTAAGTCTGCGACTTGCGCCAGCTCCAATCGTCGATGCCAATGACCGTTGGCGGCGGGGCGACGCTTTCCGCACACTTCTTGAGGTGTCGCAGCACCGTGTCATTGCTGACACCGACGCCTAAACGGCGCAAGAGCCGCTCGGCAGGCCGTCCACCCGTGGCGTGCCCCAGATGAACTACAATCTCATCAGCACGCGAAGTTCGACGTGCAAATGGACGCGCAATTGACGAGGTGTAGTCCGAAAAAGTCCGCCGCGGGCACGTGGAAGCGCGACATCGCCACCTGCAGACCCAGAGTGCGATTGTTACCTTGTCGCCAAGTGCAGGTAAATCCTGTAGCCGCCTTTGCCGCCACCCGTGACGACGCCGAGAATGCAAACCACAATCTGGGCAGATGCCTCTCGGTGCCAAAACACCGGATACAAGCCACCCGCCGGAATCACGTCGCTTAACGCCTTGAACCGAAACGTCGCTCCCGGGCGACCAGTGCTTTTTTGAAATCACGACTATCCCTCCCGAATGTTCCAAGCTCAGGATAGTTGCGCCACACAAATTGAGGCAGAACCCAATTAAGGGCAAAAATTGTCGCCAAACGCGTCGCGTCTCAGATTAAAGGGCAACGCGACAGCCTGTCAGGCGTTCAGGAGGACACCGCAGCACTCGCGCGTGTCGGATGGGCAGTTCGCCGTTTGAGCGGCGGGCCGGGGCCCGAGGTGGACCTTTCCGCCTTTCTCGACCGCCGCGACCCCGAGAACCTTGGTGATGATGCCGAACCTTTCATGAATCGTGCGAGCGGCTGGCTGGATCTGATGGCGCGAGCTGTCGATCTGCATCCGATCAGCCGCGCCTGCATGGGTTTCCACCTCTGGAACCTCGCTGGTCTTGGACAGCACGGAGACGGGATGGAGGCGGCAGTCACAGCCGCAAGGATTGCGGCCGGTGAGGGAAGGGGGGCAGTCTTTGCACCTCTGGCCATGGGCGGATCAGGGGGGCTGCGCGCTGGCGGCCCACCCGCTGACCGTCTGGCGCGTTGGCTCGATGGGATGATGACAGCATCCTTGAGCGCGATGCGGCACCTAGACGACATAGAGGCATGGGCTATGCGCGCAGACGCCGAAATGGCACCGCTCTCGGGCAAGACGCCACCTGCTCTCCGCGCCTTACTGACCGAGTGGCCACTCGTCTCTGCACCGATGACCGAAATCTTGACTGGCGCCAGCCGCGCCGCCGTCCAGCGCAACCTTGGCTGGTTGGAAGCGCGGGGTCTGATCCGTGAGGTGACCGGGCAGGGGCGCTATCGGATGTGGCGTGCAACGATATAGTAGAGAAGCCTTTTTGGATTTAGCCCTTTGCTGACCCAGTTGGCGCGTGAACGTCTAGCATTGAAATCGCTATTCAACCCTCTGCTTCTCGCGGTTAAGTGAAAATTTAACCCTTGAACCTCTAGTTGCTAGACGTTTTAGCGTGGAGCAAATCGATCTGACAGATCCGACACCGAAATAGAAACTGCGCGGAGCACGATACATGCTGACAAGACGACACTTCATCCAGACGACTACCGCATTGTTCTCGGCGTCTATCTCGAGTCCGCTCCTCGCTGACACCTGGCCCACTGAAGCGGAAAAGGCTGCTTGGGATGCACAGGTTACACCGCCGGGCTATAATCCAGCCACATCAAACCCGTGGGGCCTGCATCCGCGCTTTCTGCCGCAGCGGGTTGTAGCTAAAGATGGTCTTGTGGCCGGTGACATCCATGTCGATGCTGTTGCGCGCTATCTTTACCATATCGAGGAAGGCGGAACGGCGATGCGCTATGGCGTAGCGATTGCTCGTGGCAAACTTTATGAGCCGGGTGTCTACACGATTAAGCGCAAGGTCAGGTGGCCGCATTGGCAGCCAACACAGAACATGATTGACCGCGACCCGGAGCTCTACGCCGATATCGCTGACGGTATGGAACCCGGACCTGAGAACGCGCTCGGGTCACGGGCGCTTTATCTCTTTGTCGGGGACCGAGACACCTATCTGCGCATCCATGGTACACCACAGCCGCGAAGCATCGGCGGCCGAGCAAGTTCCGGTTGCGTCCGGATGGTCATGGCGCACATAAACGATCTGTATCCGAATGTGGAGATTGGCTCGATGGCGTTCCTATATTCGGCCGAGGACAGCGTGACTCCGCAGAGTTGACCCAAGCCGCGCCGTCAATCCGACGCTTGGACGCGTCAATCAGGATTGGCGCGCGACGCAGATGGGATTGCCGCCTGCCGATCGCAACGGGACCAAGGTCGTTTCCACAGGCCCACTATGCGCATACCAATAGCAATTATCTTCGGGACGTAGCCGTGCCGTGTTGAGATCCTGGTCGGGTGCAGCGAGGGCTGCGACAGATTCTGGAATATTCCCGACCCTGAATGGATCGTTGTCTTCCTTCGGAGGTACCGCACAGCCAGCCAGGGCCAATGTTGCAACCATGATCACCGCATATTTTTGAAGCATATCTATCTCACTTTTTGGCAGGTCAGCCGCGTCCACAGACTTGGCAACGCGTTTCAAGGTTCCGCAGATCGGTGTCCTTACTTGACCAAGTTTCTGTTTTAGCTCTTGAAGCTCTAGTTACTGTAGGGGCTATCTCAATGTGGAATGAACGAATCCCGAGGTCAATCCCATGTCTTCCAATGGCCACCGCCACGACCACAAGCACAGCTCTGACTGCAGTCACGATCATGTTGATGATCACAAACATGCGAGCGTAGCTCGCTACTCTCATGGAGATGGTGCTGCGTGCTGCGGTGCTGGAGCCAACACGGGACCGGCAGAATCCATCCCGTCGAATGGGCGAAGTTTTCAAGTTTCCGGTCTGGATTGTGCCGAAGAGGTGGCAATCCTGAATAGGGTGGTCGGTCCAAAAGTCGGCGGGACTGAGCATCTGGCGTTCGATGTCATCAATGGGCGGATGACAATTCTGGATACCGCAGTCGGGATTTCGGACAACGAGATTTCGCAACTGGTCGCGAGTACCGGCATGAGCGCAAAACCGTGGGACGCCGACAACGCAGCAGAGAATCAGGCCGCGCATCTGGCACGTCAAAAGCGGTTTACCGCGCTCAGCGGCGGCTTCTGGGTGGCAGGTTTTCTCTACCACATCGTCGAAACCGGCATGGGTGGTGCGCTCGGGCTATTCGCAGGGCACGGAGAAATGCCGATGCCACTCGCGGAAGCAGGGTTATTCGCGGTGGCAATTCTCTTCGGGGTCTGGCTGGTCGCGCCCAAGGCTTGGTCTTCCGCGCGACGGTTTTCCCCTGACATGAACTTGTTGATGGTGGTCGCAGTGGCGGGTGCCATCGGGCTGGGCGAATTCTTCGAGGCCGCGACGGTTGCGTTTTTCTTCTCACTTTCGCTTTACCTTGAGAGCTGGAGTGTGGGGCGGGCCCGCAACGCGGTATCGGCCTTGCTGGATCTGGCGCCGCCGACAGCTCGGGTGATCCGATCAGATGGCAGCGAAACCGATGTGCCTGCGGCAGAGGTCGCCGTGAACGATCGCTTCATTGTGCGCGGCGGCGACCGCATCCCCCTCGACGGTGAAGTGGTGGAGGGGGCGGGAGCCGTCGATCAGGCTCCCATTACCGGAGAAAGCGCGCTCGTGCCAAAGGAGCCGGGCGATGAGGTCTATGCCGGCACGATCAACGGCGAAGGCACACTGACGGTACGAGCGACCAAGGCAGCTTCCGACACAGTGTTGGCCAAGATCATCCGTCTGGTCGGTGATGCCCATGCCCGCCGCGCGCCGGTCGAGCAATGGGTGGCGAAATTCGCGCGCATTTATACACCCATCGTGATGGCGGTGGCGATCACCATCGCGGTGGTGCCGCCACTCTTGCTCGGCGGCGCCTGGGACTATTGGTTCTACAATGCGCTGGTCCTTCTTGTCATCGCATGTCCTTGCGCACTGGTCATTTCTACGCCGGTGTCCATTGTAGCAGCGCTGGCCGCTTCGGCGCGAGCAGGGGTGCTCATCAAGGGCGGCGCTTATGTCGAAGCGCCAGGGCGCACCACAGCGCTGGCGATGGACAAGACGGGAACGATCACCATGGGCGAGCCTGAGGTGGCGGCGGTTCACCCGCTGGGTGAAGCCTCCGCTCGCGAAATCATCACGCTGGCAGCCAGTCTGGAGGCGCGGTCCTCGCACCCGCTGGCACGCGCCATCCTCGCGCGCGCAGAAAGCGATGGTGTTTCCGTGTCTGCCGCAGAGGACACGCGGACCGTGCCTGGGCGCGGGCTCGAAGGACGCGCCGACCGGCGCGCGATCTGGCTCGGATCAGATCGGTTTGCCCAAGAGAAAGGTTTCAGCAATGCCATTCCGGCGGATCTTCGGGACCGGATCGAAGGGGCAGGCAGCACCCTGGTTGCCGTGGGTGACGAGACCGGCGTGACCGGCGTGCTGGAGCTTCGTGACCGCATTCGCCCCGATGCAAAGGGTATCGTTGCGCGTCTGCACGCGCAGGGTGTGAAGACAATCGTGATGTTGACGGGCGACAACGAACGCACCGCACGTGCGGTGGCGGCCGAGGTCGGCATTGACGAGGTGCGCGCCGAACTCTTGCCAGAAGACAAGGTGAAGGCCATCGAGGAACTGGTGGAATGCCACGATATGGTGGCGATGATCGGCGACGGCGTGAACGACGCGCCCGCAATGGCGCGCGCGCATTATGCCATTGCCATGGGGGCTGTCGGATCGGATGCGGCGATCGAAACGGCAGATATTGCACTGATGACCGACGATCTGGCTCGAGTGCCGTGGCTGATTACTCACTCTCGGCGGACAATGACGATTATCCACCAGAATATCGGTATATCGCTGGCAACAAAGGCGCTGTTCGTCGGGCTGACCGCGTTCGGGATGGCCTCGATGTGGGGCGCCATCGCTGCGGATGTAGGCGTTTCCCTGTTGGTGGTCGCCAATGCGCTGCGGCTTTTGAACGGCCATCGGATCAAGGACGGGCCTTCGGGCGGTGAACCGGTGGGCGAGCAGATGGCGAAGGGAGCACTGGCGCACGGTCATTGATCCGACGTCTTCGGTAGAGTAACCTCTGGCACCAACAGACCTCGCAAAAAGGGGCGTCGAGCAGTGACAAACACCAGATTTCCACGGCGCGCCTTTTTGATGGGCGGATTGGCCTCCTTCCTGTCAGGTTGTGCCAGCAAGTTCCGGTCTTACAACGGACCCGAAGTGACCCGGCTACGCATGTATAAGGCACAGCGGTTTCTGGTTCTGGACGGGGTGGATGACGTCTTGCGGACCTATCCCATCGGATTAGGCTTCGCGCCCGAAGGTCACAAGCAGTTCGAGGGGGACGGCCGTACGCCGGAGGGCTCCTACGTGATTGATCGGCGCAACCCGGAGAGCCTCTTTCACCTGTCGATTGGCATCTCATATCCCAACGCGGCAGACATCGCTTTTGCGCAGGCTCAAGGAAAGTCGCCCGGTGGCGACATTTTCATCCACGGAGGACCGCGCAAGGGGATCGACCCAATGAATGTCCGCGACTGGACGGCAGGCTGCATCGCCGTCACTGACCGCCAGATCGAGGAAATCTATGCCATGGTCAGGGACGGGACACCGATCGACATTTACGCCTAAGGATCAGGTGAAGCGGCGCCGCAGTGCGACGTTGATCGCCTCAATGGCCATGACCATGACGACGACCGCAATCGTGACGCTGGCGGCCTTATCATACTGGAAGGATCTCACGTAGGTCTGGATGTAGAAGCCGATCCCACCCGCGCCGACGATGCCGAGGATCAGCGACTCGCGCAGGTTCAGTTCGAACCGGAAAATCGTGTCGCGGGCAATGACTGGGGCCATCTGCGGCCAGATCGCATGCCTGAGCCGCACGAGCGGTCCGGCGCCGGCGCTTTCCAGTGCTGCGATCGGCGCGCGGGACACGCCGTCGATCGCCTCGGCATAGAACTTGGCGAGCATCCCCGTTGCATGAAAGGCGACCGCGATGATGCCGGGCAGCGGCCCGAGCCCGACAGCGCCCACCATAAGCATGGCCACGAGGATCAGCGGCACGGCCCGGATAAAGGCCAGCAGCGCGCGCACAGGGCCGAACACCATGCGCGAGACCATGGTCTCGGAGGCGAGGATGGCCAGAGGGATCGACAGGATCACAGCGCCGAGGGAACCGAGGATCGCTATTCTCAGCGTTTCCGCGCTGCCCTTCCTGATCTCGGCCATCACTGTCGGATCGGGCGGGAACATCCGCCCGAGAAAGTCAGCGATCCGCGGACCGGCCGAAACGAGACGCGACAACTCGACATCGGTCGTGGCGAAGGACCAGAGGATTGCGCCTGCGATCAGGGTGCTGGTCGCGAAGCCGCCGAACCTGCGGTGGCCCATCAGGACACCGCCCGGAGGCCGGAACCGGGCATCGGCTCTGCCTCCCGGTAGAGAGCCGCCGTCGCCTCGTCCTGCAACTCGGATGTCGGCACATCGAACACGATCCGCCCGTTCCGCATGCCGATGATGCGCTGCGCGAAACGCCGCGCCAGGTCGGGCTGGTGCGAGGAAAACAGCGCCGTTGCGCCGCGCGCTTGCGCCGCCCCGGTCAGCAGCGCCAAGACCTCCCCAGCGCGGGTGGGGTCGAGGTTGCTCACCGGCTCGTCGGCGAGGATCAGCCGTGGCTCCTGCGCGAGACACCGCGCAATGGCCACGCGCTGCCGCTGGCCGCCGCTGAGACTGTCGACCCGGCGTTCGGCGAGATCGGCAATGCCGCAATCAGTGAGGGCTGTGCGCGCAATGTCGAGATCATGTGGCCTTGGCGACCCCAGCAGGGCGCGCAGGGGCGCCATCCGGCCTAGGCGGCCGTTGAGCACGTTGCGCAGAACCGTGGAGCGTTCGACCAAGGCGAATTCCTGAAATACGAAACCGGTATCAGGTCGGCTTGCGCGCGGCGGCGGTTGGTCTGGATCGAGCGGCGCACCCAAGACTGAAACGCGCCCGCGCCAGCCGTGGAGCCTGCCATCGAGCAATGCCAGCAGCGTTGTTTTTCCTGCCCCGGACGGGCCGAGCAAAGCGACGCTTTCGCCGGTCGAAATCGTAAGCGAGACTCGCTCCAGCGCCGGAACACTCCCGCCCGGATGGGCAAAGTTCAGGTCGTCGATCCGGATGGCGGTGGTCATTCCAGGAGCCCATATCGCCGTGCCATGTCGCGCACGCCGTCATAGGCGGCAGGGTCGGCCCTGACATAGCCGTCCGGCCCGTAGAGATAGCGCAGCTTGTCGCGGTTCTCGGGCTCGTTGAGCCGCAGCATCGCGTTGGTGAAGCGGTCTTGCACCTCGGCATCCAACCCGGGTCGCGCGATCACGACATGGCTGGGGATTGGCGGGCTTTCCGCGATCCATGTCACCTGTGCTTGCTGCTGCGGCGTCAGGAGCAGGTCGGCATACTGGCTGGCACCCGCAGCGTCGACCAGACCTTCGGCCATCGCCTGCATGGCCTGCTGATAGCCGCCTGCGAAGAAGACGCGGCCGAAGAATGCCTCCGCCGCGCCTGGGCCGTCGATCAGCCGAGCCTCGACGAATTCGGCGAGCGGGTAGAGATAGCCCGATTCCGAGATCGGATCGGCGAATGCGATGTCGCGTCCGCGCAGGTCTGCAAGCGCGCCGATGCCACTGTCGCGACGCACGAAAATGCGTCCCGTATAACTCGGCGCGTCGCGGTAGACCTCGGAGAGAAGCGGCACCGCGCCGATCTCGGCCTCGGCCAGAACGAAGGGCAGGGCGCCCATGAAGGAGATGTCGGCGTCGCCGTTTCTCAGCGCCTCGACCGCCGCCGCATGGTCGATGGTGACGAACCCTTCGACGGGGACGCCGATCTCACTGGCCAGCCAGCCGCTGATGGCCTCTATGTCGCCCAGGAGCTTCTCGGGGTTCTCCTGCGGGATGAAAGCCAGCCGCAACGCAGTGTCCTGCGCGGCCAGCGGGGTTGCGAGCGATACTGCGCCCGCAGCGGCCAGCGCCAACATCGTTCTGCGGTTCATATGGATCGCCATCAGAATGCCCTCTCTTCGATTGCGTCGGCTTCGGACTTGAACGCGGTCCAGCTTGTTTCGGCAGCCACCCAGTCATCAGTACGAACGGCGTCACCAACCTCGGCCAGACGTTGGGCCAACGCGTAGACTTCAGGCCGCGCAGCCAGGTTCGACATTGTGCTGGCGTCCGCCGAAAGGTCCGCGGCCACGGTGTCGGTCAGCAGCAGGATATGTTTTGCATCCCGCTGCGGCAGCAGCGTATCAAGCGTCGAGGCGAAGGTCGTCAGTTCGGAGAATGCCAGCCGGAAGGCGGTGTTCTCGGCGTCGAATGCCTCATAGGGCTCGTCCGCTGCGCCCACGGTCTCCAGATAGGCCGTCAGGTCGGCCCGTTCCGCTCCGGTCAGGCCGAGCGACTTCGATTCGTCGAACCAGTCCACGACAGCGGCCAGGGTCGGCAGCGACCCGTCGTGGAAATAGGGCGCGGTGTAGACGGTGCCGAGCAGCGTGGGTGTATCCATCGCACCGGTGCGGGCGCCATCGTAGGCCAACGCAACCGAGCCGATATCATGGGCCTGCCGGTCCAGGAAGTTCGTGTCCGGGACGTGGCAGCTGGAGCAGGAACGGTCGCCGAGCGCCGCGAAGGGTGTATTGAAGATCGCTTCGCCGCGCTGCGCTGCCTCGGGAGCGGCTTCGGTCAGCTGACCATCCGGTGTCAGCATGGAGTTGGGCAGGAAGTCGAATTCGAGCATGTAGGCGAGCAGAGCATCCAGCATGAAGGGCGTCGGTTCATCGCCGCCGAACTCGTTGACGATGACGTTGCGGGTGAAATCGCGCAAGGAGGCGAAGCGGCCATCGCGGCCGTAGGGCCCGGTGAAGCGCAGGCCACGGAGGCTGGGGATGTCAATCGGATCATCACGCCGGTCATTGAAGATCGGGTTGAAGAAGGCGCCATCGACATCGATCGCGCCTGGTTGATGGCTCGCACCCGGAATGAAAAGCCTCTGGTTAACGTCCGATCGGTTGTGACAGGTCGAACAAGCGACCCCGAGACCCTGCGCCGGATTGCCAAAGATTTGCGCGCTGTCGAATAGCATGTCGCCATAGGCCACCAATGGCAGGTCGGTCTCGTCGATGCCCTGCTCCTCGAAATTGAGGACGAGGCGCGGCAGCGGATCCTGATCGAAGATGTCAAACCCCGGCGGCAGGCTAGGCGGCACCTCGATGGTGCGGCCACTCAGGACAACAGTTTCCGGCAGCGCGCTCAGCGTCCGGCGCGGCGCGAAATCGTCAACGAGGTAATTCTCGGCGAGATAGAGGGAGATGACTTCGCGCGCGGCTTCCATGGTTTTGCGACTCGCGGGTGTGGCACCAGCACCAAGAACACCGGCGGAACCTGTGCTGCTGTTGAGTTCCAGCCAGGCGAGGCCGATGCGTCTCGAAGCGTCGGGATCAGCAGCCGCGATACCGTCCGCGAACGAGCGATAGAGTTCTCGGGCTGTCCGCACGGCCTGCTGCGCACGTGCAGGGTCGTCGGCCATGACTGCTCGGTCCAGTTCCTCGTCGATCCGGCGCGCGATCAGCCGCGTCGCCTCGGCAAAGACCGCCTGGCGGTCTTCGCGAGTGATGGCGTCCAGAAGGGGGGCGGGTCCGATGTCGCTGTTGCCGTCCAGCCATGCCAATGCACCAACAGAGAATTCCGAACCCCGGTAGGGTTCGGCCCAGGCGGTCCCGACGTCATCCCAAGGCAGCGGTTCGAGATTTCCGAGGAAGAGAGTCAGCCGGTAGGCCGCCGCCTCGGGAAGCCATGGAGCCTCCTTGGCAGGCGTCGCAGCGACAGGTCCGGACAGGACGAGCGCACTTGCGAGTGCGACAATGAACGCTCCAAGGAATTTCTGAATCACCGCAGTCTCCGAATTCAAAAGTTAGACACGGCTAATTTATCTACCCTAAGCAAACAAGTTGTCAATCCTGCAGTTTCCCTGCAAAGTCCCAACTATGACAAAGCTGCAATCACAGGAACATGAACCGTTCGAAACTGTCGACAGGGCTCCCGAAGCACAGGCTGAGGGGTTCGCGACCGTGCGTCAGGCACATGAGAGCGAAATGGCGGAAGATTACGTTGAACTGATCGCCGAACTGATCGAGTCGCGCGGAGAGGCAAGGCCGGTGGAAATCGCCGAACGTTTTGGAGTGAAGCCGCCGACCGTGACCAAGAACATCTCGCGGCTCAAAGCTGCTGGCCTGGTGCGGCGGGAACCTTACCGCGCCATATTCCTCACGGATGCCGGTCGGGAGTTGGCCGAGGCCTGCCGCCGACGACACAGGATCGTCGTCGCGTTTCTCCTCAGCCTGGGAATCGACGAAGAGACTGCGGAACGCGATGCGGAAGGGATCGAGCATCACGTCAGCACGACCACGCTGGAGGCCTTCGAACACGCCCTCCTGCAATCTCAAAGCGGCAAGTAGCGCAGCATCAAGTTCTCGCGAAATTCAGAAAAGCAAGACTCAGGAGGCGGCGGCGTCAGCAGTCAAAGGCTGGTGGGTTGGCATTTGTTCTGATGGTCAACCTTAGTGCAGAAAATCGTTCGTGTCCTCTGAGCTTGGCCAGCCCGAGATAGTGTGCCCAAAATCTCTGACTGCGACGACGGTGCAGCGAGAATGTCGATCGCGGGAAAAGACGTGGATACAACCTTTGATTTGCTCCTCTGTTCAAAGCGCATAGACAATTGTCACCACCGTCGTCATGACGATGAAGAACATGACCAAGGCACCTATGGCGAGCGTCCGGCCCATGTCGCGGTTTGGCTCTGCTACTTTCAGACGCAATTCTTCGGCCGTTTCCGGAAACTCGAGCGCCGCGGAGTTTGACCCTCGCACCAACTCGTATCGTGAATTCCAGCGACGCACCTCGGCCGCGTTCCACCCGTTCATGACCAGAATGATCGCGGCGATCATCAGCATCGAGGACGGGACCCAGATCGTGTAGCCACCCATGGTTTCGTCGGACAGGGGATCGAGAAACCCGGTTCCCGCCGTTTGGTAGGAAGCATAGAGGCTCACCTCTTTGAGTGTCGTCAAGGAACCCAGAAAAATGTTTGAAACGATCACCGCGAAACCGGAGATCAGCCTTGCGCCGCGCCTCGCGCCCTCAGGGGGATCTCTCGGGTCGAAGAGCATGCCGAAATACCAGATCCCTGCCAGCACCATCGCAAAATGGGCGAACACCTCGATCGCCGCGATGCGCTGAGCAAGTCCGTAAAGCACTGGAATCTGCCAGATAAAGAGCGACGTGATGAGCGCGGCAGTGGCGGTTACCGGATGTGCCAAGAACCGAAATGCAAAAGATTTTCCAAGAGCGTCGAGGTATCGACGCCACCGTCTGTTCAAACCGGCTTGCAATAATCGCCACGGCTGAGAGACCGCGAAGAGTAGTGGTCCTGCAAGGCGGAGGAGAAGGTGCTCCACTTGGTGCACCGAAAAGAGGCTATGCCCCAACGAAGCCAGAGGCGCATTTGTGGCCGCGAGAATGCAGGTCAAGCCAGCGAGGAACAGGGCTTGCCGCCACATAGACACCGTCCCGCGAATGCGAGCGGATCGCACGAGGCCGCGCATGTAGACCCATGCGGCCAAGCTGACGGAAACAAGGGACACTGGCGAAATCGCATACCCAAACGGGTCGAAAAGGAGGAAGTAAGTGATCATCGGCTCCTGTCATTTTGTATTGTCGGCGTATCGACGGATACCGGTGAAAGTCGGGATGTTCCCACAGCGCCACCCCGGGCCAAGGACAGATCAGTGGACATCGTGAGATATTTGCCCTGCATCCACATGAGAAAAAGGTTTTCATAGAAACGTGAGAGCGGGTGGCCGGACTGACCGGCTGGCGCGATGAAATAGGATCCGGCTTCTTCCGAAAACGACATGACCGCCTGAAAATTGGTGCCCGCGCTGGCCGCGAAGGGGCGGTCATTGTCAGAAGATAACAGCGTTGCAATCAGTGTGTATGGATCGCCCGAAGATGGGGCTTCGAGAGACAGCAGATCGCTGATGATCCCACTCGATCGGATTGGCGCCCACCCCATATTCAAAGCGTGTGCTTCGCCCCAGACCCAATCTGACGGATCGGGTCCGTAGCGGTCGACAAGCCAGCCGATGGCATCATCCAGGGCCGCACGAACCTGATCCTGGCAGGTCTCGATGCGGGTGGACGGGCGGATGTCGCACCAGATTGCGCTCCCTCCGCGATCTGAAAGCACCGCAAATAGGATATCGGCATTTGGCCTGGCCCAGACCGTTGTCGCGGATGGAAATTCATCCTGAAGTATCCGTTTTTGCAACGCGCGCGCCCAGGCCCAGAACACGAGCGGTTCCGGTGAAAAGCGATCCATGTCGCCATTCCATTGGGCAAGTTGACCCAGAATATCGCCGCGAAACTCATCTGCGCGGTTCTCTTCGAGAGCGCCTGCGGAACCCACGAACCAGAGCTCTTTTGCCATTATAGGAAGAAGCGCCCGCGCGGCAGTGCTGACCGTGTCGCGCTGCGCCGCAATCGCGCCCTCGACCGAGAATATCGGTTGCCGCACATCAAGAGCTGCCAGACGGGCGTCTCGAAACGAGAAAGGCGTTTCGACCTCCCTGTCAGGCCAGCGAGCAAGGATTTCTCGGCCGATGGCAAGAATCTCCAATCCGGCTGGTGCCAGGTTCATGCTTGCGTCCATAGCATCGTTCACATCGGCGGACCGCGCCAGACGGTCAAGCATCATCAGAAAATTGCCGGCCTTGGCAGCGGTGGGACTCACTGGCTCTTTAAGGGCAGTCAGTGACAGAGATCGGAACGCCCAAGCGACGCGTTCGCTGCGACCGACGACAATGAAGGGCACACCCGGCATTGTAGCCCCAATCGCGGCTCCGGTCGGGAGTTGAATATCCGCCAGGTACCATTCAGAAGGCAGCGATAAGGGGCCACGTATATCGGCGGCGAGAATTGGTGCTCCCGAAGCTGTTCTGTCTCCAGGCAACGCCCAAGCATCGAGGCTGACCTTGGGCGAGGTCACAAACAGCTCGGGCAAAAGAGGTCGATCTGACAAGCCGGACAGGTCACTCTGGCGTCTCTCGGGTTGAAGATCGTTCAGAAACGCTTGGGCAAGTCTGAGACTATCGACGGGTCTCCAGGCAGCGATCATTCTCTCATCCGCGATCAACAGATCGGGTGAGCCTCTGCCGCGCCCGCCTTCGGATACCAGACCAAGCCACGCGTTGACACCAGCGGCATATGCGTCGAGCGCTTGGGCTGTCGAAGGCTCGACTTCGATCGTCTGGTCAAGTGGCAACAAGGCTTGCGCTGCCCGCCTTGCCCTCAATAACTGGCCAAGCCTGTCCTGAGCGTGAACGAAACCAAGCGCGAAATAGGCGTCCGCAGCGGAGTCTGCAGAAATGTGCGGTATGGCCGCAGCATCTCGCAGAATATCGACTGGACCTTCGATTCCCGCAACACTGAAATCCTCGTCATAGTCGGGGACGGAGGCGCGCAAAAGAAAGTAGACGACACCGGATACGGCCAGTCCTGATGCAAAAATCGCCAGGAGCAAGTACAGTAATATGTTGAACAGTCGTTTCAATTCGTTGCCGGTGCCAAAGCAATCTCAAGACGTGATGCGCAAGAGGATCACCGAGGCGAAAAAAGCGAGTAGGCCGAAAGCAATACCGAAGCCTGTCGCGTATTGAAGTATATCCAGGCGGTTCCCTTTCTGCCGTTGCGCCAGATAGCCACCCCAGAGCGCCCCTCCGACAAAGCCTGCGAGCACCAGCATCACGATTCCTCCGATTTTGATTTTTCTGAATTGAAACGTCGTCTGGCCGATCCGACGGTAAAGGCTAAGGCCCAGACCGCACAGATGAGCGCCAGCGATGTCCAATCACCGAAACGTGCGTAAGGTGTAGGCGCAAGCGCTGTCGGCAGGGTGGCATCTATGACTCCAGTTTGTCCGGTCTCGAGGCGCGCGATGATCTCTCCCTTGGCGTCGATGATCGCGGAAATCCCCGTGTTGGCCGCCCGGACCACAGGAAGCCCTTCTTCGACCGCGCGCATGCGCGCGGAGGCGAGGTGCTGCTCGGGGCCGATGCTGGTACCGAACCAGGCATCATTTGTTGCGTTGAAAATCCAGTCGGGGCGAAAAAGGTCATCGACCACCTGGCCCGGAAAAATGATCTCGTAACAGATCGCCACCGCGACCAGAGGCGCACCCGGGATCGCCAGCGTGCGTGGCCCTGGTCCTGGCGTGAAATCGCCCAAACCTTCGGTGAGCCGCTCGATCGGCAGCCAGCCTCTCAGGGGCACATATTCCCCGAACGGAACAAGATGATGTTTTGCATATCCCGTCAGAATTTCGCCGTTGCCGTCATAGGCTTGAACCGTGTTGAAATATCGGGTTTCCCCATCGCCCTCTACGCGGTCAGGCACTCCTGTCAAAAGGATCCTGCCGTCTGGCAGAACCGTGGATAACCGCCTGCGCGCCAAGGCGTCCTCGTCCAGAAAACCGGGAAAGGCCGTTTCCGGCCACAGCAGCAGGTCGAAGCGTCCAGGTTGCGCAGACAAGCTCAAGTATTTTTCCAGTGTTCGCTCGCGGCTGCCCGGTGCCCACTTCTCGACTTGCGGCACATTGCCCTGGACGATGCGCAAAGCGATGTCCGTCGGCGGCACATCCGTCCCTGAACGCAGCGCGCCGCCACCCCAGAGGCCCATCACCGCAGCGGCGAAGAGCACGAGAACAGGCACGCGTCTGTTTGGTGCCGCCACAATCAACACACCGGGCAACAGCCCGATAAAGACCGTGAGAAAGCTTAGCCCATAGCTTCCGACCCAGGCGGCCGGTTGGCGCAGGGCGGCATGTTCGACAAGAGCATAAGCGGCAAGGTTCCAGGGAAACCCCGTCAGGACATGACCGCGCAGCCATTCTGCGGCAACCCAGCAGGTTGCAAGCAGAAGACCTGCCGTAATGCCGCCGACAGCACGGCGCTGCATGATGGTGGCAAATAACATCGCCGCAATCGCTGGGAATATGGCCAGTCCGGCGGACAGTCCCGCGACTGCCGGGATCGCAAGGGCACCGAAACGTTCGGCATCGACGTAGAAGCTCTCGGCGATCCAGGAAACTCCAAACCCGAACTGGCCCATTCCGAAGACCCAGCCGATGAAGAAGGCGGGCGCTGTCGAAACCTGCCGGAGGACGAGAAAGAGTGCTGAGAAGGCGACCGGAACAACGATCAGCCATGAGAATGGTGGAAGGGTTAAAACCGTTAAACCGCCCGCTGCAAAGCTAATCCCTGATCGCAGGGGAATGTAACGGCCACGACCCGTCAGTGGTCGCAAGCCCGCCATCATGTGCCAGTTTTCAACTTGGCGCTCAACCAAGGGGCTATGAGCAGTAGGCCCACGCCACTGACCACGAAAACATCCGCCATGTTGAAGGCGGGCCAATGCGTGGATCCGACATAGAAATCGAGGAAGTCCGTCACACCCCGAAACCGGATGCGGTCGAGGACGTTGCCGAGCGCGCCACCGATAATCGCACCATAGGCGATAGCCTCGGCCCGGTTGTCAGTGCGCAATAACATGACAGTCAACCAGCCGCAGACCGCGAGGGCCAACACTGTAAGGCTCCACCATGGCGCTCCACCAAGTAATCCAAATGTCACGCCATCGTTGCGCAGGTAGATGAGATTGAAACCGGGAAAGACCGGAACTCCGGCGCTCAAATCTGCCGCATTGGCGACGACAATTGCTTTTGTCACCTGATCGACAAGAAAAGCAGTTCCAGCCGCAAAGAAACCTTGGAAATGGGACTGTTTCATCTCATCCTCCCAGCCATACATCGAGGAACAACATGATCACCAGGCCAACCGCGAGACCGAGTGTCGCCCTGTTTTGATGGCCAGAACGGTGGGTTTCGGGAATGATTTCGTGGCTGATGACGTAGAGCATCGCCCCGGCGGCGAAGGCGAGGCCCCATGGCAACAGCGGCTGCGAGATGCTGATGATCCCAGCCCCAAGAAGCCCGCCTACCGGCTCGACAAGACCTGTCAGGGCGGCAATGCCCCACGCACGGCGCCTGGAATATCCCTCACCAAGCAATGAGACCGCTACGGCGAGACCCTCGGGAGCGTTTTGCAGCCCAATGCCAATCGCAAGCGGCAAGCCACCAGAAAGACCGTCAGCCCCGAACCCGACACCAACGGCGAGTCCTTCGGGGAAATTGTGGATCGTGATCGCGATGATGAAGAGCCAGACGCGGCGCAGCGAAGCAGAGTCAGGGCCTTCCCGCCCCGACTTGAAATGCTCATGCGGCAGCCGTTCGTTCATCAGAGCGACCGCGCCCATGCCAAGCAAGATAGCAACACAAACGATGGCCGCCGGGAGAGCACCGTTGTCGAACTGTCCTTCGGCTGCATCGAGAGCCGGGATGATCAGCGAGAAAAACGATGCAGCGAGCATGACACCCGCTGCAAAGCCAAGTAGCAGATCGCGTGTAGCCCGGGATGGGATGCGCCCGAAAAGAACGGGGATCGCCCCGACCGCTGTCAGCGATCCGGCGGCCAGACTTCCTAGAAAGCCAAGGGTAATTGGGGAGAGGGGTTCCAAGCGTTGAGGTCTCGTCGATACGTCAGTCAGCGGCCGAATAACTGCTAAAGATCTCGGTCGATCCATCGCCGCGGATCAGGAAGACCTCATAAGCCTCTCGATCGTCTTCCGGTCCCATGCCCGGCGATCCATAGGGCATTCCGGGCACCGCCAACCCCACTGCATCTGGACGCTCATCCAACAAACGCTGAATGTCTGATGCCGGTACATGTCCTTCGATCACGTAGCCGTCGACCAAAGCCGTATGGCAGGAGACCATGCGCTGAGGCACGCCATTGTCGAGTTTGAAGCGCACAAGAGATCCCCCGAACATGTCCTCGCCTGTCGGCGCGAATCCGCTTTCCTCGAGGTGCTTCATCCAGGACAGACAACAGCCGCAGCCGTTTGTCTTCCGGACATCAATCTGGATCGCATCGGCGACCGCTTGCGCTGCGGGAAACAAGGCCAGCGTGACTGCAAGGGCGGGAGCCAGTCGTTTCATGGATTAAAGCCTTTCGGTTGTTGTTTGCACAAATTCGCTGGTGAGCCTCTCGGCCAGTAGCGAGCGTGCCTCAGCCAATCGCTCAAGTGCAGCCGTGTCATCCGCATCCCGCTCGGCCGCCTCTGCCAGTCTGTCGTCTGAGAGAGGATCGGTCGGGCGACCATCGACTAGAACCTCATAATGGAGATTTGGGCCGGTCGCGGTGCCGGTCGCACCGACGCGACCGATCATGTCTCCGGCCAAAACGCGCTGCCCTTGTTCGAGTGTGTCCGGCACCTCGCTGAGATGTGCGTATCGTGTCAGGGTGTCGGATCCATGCGCTATCTCCACCACCCGGCCATATCCACCACGACGTCCGATGAAGCTCACGCGTCCGGGTGCTGTCGCTTTCACCGGCGTACCGCGGGCCGCAGCAAAGTCGACCCCGGTGTGCATGCGCACATTCCCATAGACCGGGTGTGTGCGACGGCCAAAGACGGAACTCAGCCGCGCTCCTTCCACCGGTTGGGCAAAAACACGCAGGACCTCTCCATCGACATAGATCGTTGCTTCACCGCTGCCGTCATCCGGCCAGACGATCTCGTAGACCGTTTCACCAAGGTCCAGTGTGGCAAAGGCAAGTTCGGGCTGACCGATCCTCTCGTTTCCGTCGCGGGCTTCGCGCCAAAGAATACGCATCGTCTCGCCACCGGAAAGTTCGCGTCGAAAATCTACTGTGCCGCCCAGCATCTGCGCCATGTCGACCGCAAAACGAGCAGGGATGCCTGCTTTGTCCAACGCCGCGAAGACAGAGCTTTCGATCACTGCCTCGCCCGCGAACGTCACCATTTCAGGGTCTGGCTCCAACACGCGTGTGACAAGTTCTTGACCAAAGACCGTTTCGATCCGCACCCCATCGTCAACTGCCAGTTCCACGCGGCTCGGATTTCCGTCCACCTTTGAGATCACAGTGATCTCATGGCCCGGGCGCAATCGGCGCAGGTCATATTCTGCACCAAGCGCGAGCGCGATTTCGGCACGCGCAGGCGCAGCGATACCCGCGTTCGCCAGGACCGCATCCAGCGTCTCGCCCGACGCGATCTCACGCGACCAAGTGATCAAAGGCGGTTCAATCTCGGGCAAGGCGGTTTCTGCGAAGACAGATTGCAAGAGCGGCAGAGGTCGCATTGGGCTAGCATTGTCGGCGTGAAATGCAGCGGGCGGTGTCACATCGTAGTCGGCGATCTGAGGCATCGAGAGCGGATCGGGAGTCCAGAGGGTCGCTTCAGCAATCGCAGGAGGCACTGGCTCTTTAGAAAGAACGCCAGAAATGGCGATGGCGGTCAGCGAAAAAGCGCCTGCGACCACAGCGCTCGCCAAAACAATTCTAATCTTCATGTTGCCCCCTCTACGTCTTCTGTCAGTGCACGCCGGATCTTCGGCACTGCGAATTCTCTTGGCTCGTGATAGTCAATCATGGTGACGAGTTCACCCTTGGCATCGAACAGGAATACGCTTGCCGTATGGTTCATTGTATAGTCGCCGCCTTCGGTCGGGACGCGCTCATACGAGGCACGAAATCCTTCTGCAGCGCGGGCAACCTGGTTTGCCGGCCCAGTCCAGCCGCGAATAGCCGGATGAAAATAGCCGACATATTCGGCCATGGCCTCGACCGTGTCCCGCTCCGGATCGACTGTGATGAAGACCACGTTCATCCGCGCGGCGTCGTCCCCGAGATCTTCAAGCCAACCTGAGATATCCGATAACGTCGTGGGGCAGACATCCGGGCAGTAGGTGAACCCGAAAAACACCATGGTCGGGCGTCCGATCAGGGTTTCCGGGCCCACTTCATTGCCTTCGTGATCGGTCAGTCGGAAATCCATCGCCGACAGGGGGAGAGGCCTTTGGCCGGCCGGTTTTGGTGCACCGGGACCATCCACCCGCCACCAACCGACGCCGAGCATCAGAGCGACAGCGCCTACACCGGCTGCACCGTATTGGACCACATGTCGACGCTGCATCAGCTCTCCGGCCCGCGCGCGGCGATCCCCAGAATTGGGACCTCAACAGTCACTTCACCACCGTCCGAGAACGTCAGTGTCAGTGGGAAGGTCTCGCCTTCGATCATCGGGTTTTGCAGCTTCATGAGCATGGCGTGCAGCCCTCCCGGTTCCAATGCTACGCTTTGGCCCGGTTCAATCGTGATTTCGTCAGCAGGCGCCATAGAACTGACGCCGTCGGCGTTGGTTTTCGTCTCATGGATCTGGGGCATCACGGCCAGTGGTGTTGTAAGCCCGGTCAGCGTGACCGTGTCTTCACCGGTGTTGCGCACAGTCATATAGGCCGCACCAGGGCGGTTGACCCCGATTGAAGCACGGGACCACGCGTTTTCGACGACCACATCCTCCGAACCGGCAAATGCCGGAGTCGACATGCCCGAGAGTAGCAAGACAAGGGGCAAACCATTGATGTAAGATCGTTTTGTCATGAAGAATTCTCCTGTATCTGGCCGAGCATCAACTTTGGCTGGCCGCAACTTCCGCAGCCACCAGTCGCCGCAGTTCGGCCTCACCGAACGGGTCTAATGGCTTGGCGTTGACGAAGAACGTGGGCGTTTGTCGCACGCCTACCGCTTCGACATCAGCGCGGTCCTGATTGAGCACCGCCACGACACCGGGGGCCAGCATCTGTGTCCGAGCAGCTTCGACATCCAGACCACCGCTTGCGGCAATCTCAAGGATCAAACCCGGTGCCGGAGTGCCATGGGACGCCCATCGCGGCTGCTCGCGCAGGACCGCTTCCAGCACGGGTTCGAACACATCCTGCATCCGCGCAGCTTCGAGAACACGGATCGCTTCCACCGAAGCGTCCCCGTGAAACGCGGTGTATCGAATTACGACACGGATCGCATCACCGTGCTCAGCCATGATCTCTTTGACCACGGGATAGAATGCGCGGCATGCCTCGCAAGCTGGATCGAAAAACTCGACAATCGTGACAGGTGCCGTTTCGGGGCCGAGGATCGGGGAATAGGGCCGGATCAGCACATCGTTCACTTCGGGCGCGACAGGGACTGCCTCTGCCATGGGTTGGGGGCGGGTGGCATACCAGGCCGCGCCGCCAAAACCTGCGGCGCCAACAGCCAGAACGGATAGAACGAGGCCGCGTCGATTCATGTTTGTTTTTCCTTCAGTGAAAGGGCCGACAGCATCCCGATCATCGTGAAGGCGACAAGCGCCAACAGCGGAATCGGAATGCCGAAGACCACCTGGTTGTCGTCGGTACAAGAGGGGCCGGTCGCCGTGCAGGGCTGGATCGCCTCGGGGATCAGCCCGACATAGAGGCCGATGTGATACAACGCCACTGCCGCCCCCCCAAGCGCTAGCGCAACGCCATAGCGCCCCACGCGGGGATCCTGCCACCACAGCCCGAGCCCAAGAACGATAGCCAGGGGGAACATGAAGGCGCGCTGGAACCAGCAAAGGACGCAAGGCGTTTGACCAAGCACCTCGCCAATAAAGAGCACGGCAAGCGATGCGATAAGCGCAATGATCCAAGCAAGAACAAGGGCCGCTTCTCCGGAAAGGCGGGTCATGGCAATCAGATCCTCTTTCTCAGATCCGCAAGGATCTCTTCGGCGGGTGTGCCGTAGGGCCAGGAATTGGCGAAGCCCGCCCGCGGATCAAAAAGAAACAGGTGCGATGTGTGCCCCATTGTGTATCCACCCGGCGCGGTGGCCTCCTCGATCCTCTCAAAGAAAATTGGGAAGGTCTCGGATGTTGCGGCGATCTGCTCCGGCGTGCCGGTCAGCCCGATGATCCCAGCGTCGAACAGGGGCACATACCCGGCAAGTGCTGTCGGCGTATCCCGCTCCGGATCAATCGTTATAAAGATCGGCTGGACCTTTGCCGCCTCGTCGCCCAAGCCCTCCATCACGGCCGCGACTTCGGACAGTGTTGTTGGACAGACGTCGGGGCAATTGGTGAAACCAAAGAAGACCAGCATCCAGCGCCCTGCGAAATCTTCGTCTGTTTGGACCATGCCGCGATGATCCGTGAGTTCGAACTGCGCAAAGAAAGGTGGTTCGGTCTCGGCTTGGGCAAGGTCGGCGCGGTAGTCCGCCCACATTAGCAGCCAGATGAAAACGAACGCCGCCGCGCCCGCCAAAACCCATAGTACTTTCTGAAGATTTGAAAGCTTCACGCGCTCCGCCCGAATTTGATTCTATATTTTCAGCGCGTTTACACCCTCTAGCTACTGTAGGTTCAAGACTTATTATGGATGGAAGAGCGATGTTCACTGACCTGTGAGATGCCAAGCGGAACTTGTGCAAAAAAACGCTTAAAGCTACACGGGCTGTAGATAGTCTGGAGAGATGATATGCTGACAATCGGCACTTTGGCAAAAAAGACCGGGACGAAGGTGCAGACGATCCGCTATTACGAGCAGATCGGACTCTTGCCCGAGCCCGGGCGATCGGCTGGCGGTCAGCGGCGCTATGGAGATAGTGAGCTTGACCGTTTGTCTTTCGTCCGGCATGCGCGGCAACTCGGGTTCTCGCTGGACGCGATCCGTGAGCTTCTCGATCTGAGCGATCATCCGGACAAGTCTTGCGCGGAGGCCGATGCCATCGCTCGCAGGCAACTTAAGCAGGTTGAGCAACGTATGGCCCGACTTGAAGCCCTTCGGACAGAATTGCAGAGGATGGTGCATGAATGCAGCGGCGGGCACACGGCCGATTGCCGTGTGCTGGAGGTGTTGCGCGACCATTCCGAGTGCCTGACGGACCACGACGAGATCGGCGCCTGAGATGACCGCAGTGCTCGTCTATCCGCTCGCGGCCTTGGCTGAGATCGCCGGATGCTTTGCCATCTGGGCATGGTGGCGTCTTGGCGCGTCCCCTCTTTGGCTTGTCCCCGGTGTAGCGGCGCTGGTGGCGTTCGGCTGGCTTCTGGCTCAGGTCGACACTGTGGCTGCGGGACGCGCCTTTGCGGCCTATGGTGGGATCTATATTGCCGCGTCCATTCTCTGGATGTGGCTCGCCGAAGGGCACCGGCCGGACAGGTGGGATCTGCTCGGCACCGCTGTATGCTTGTTGGGTGCCGCTATCATCCTCGCGGCACCCCGCGGAGCGTAAAAAACGGCATTGCTCCTACAGTAGCTTTAGCTTTTACAACGGTGCGCGTTTCACAGGCTAAAGCAAGGCAGGAATTGAATGTTCGAAATCTCAGGTGTTGGAATCGTCGCGGCTTTTCTGGGTGGCGCTATATCCTTTCTGTCGCCTTGCGTCTTGCCTCTTGCACCTGGCTACGTCTCTTACATCGCGGGACAGCCCGCCGCGAAATCCGGGGCGGCGCGCAGCATTGCCGAACGGGCGCGCAGCGTGGTCCTGAGTTTGTGGTTCGTGCTCGGGTTTTCGACAGTCTTCGTGGCGCTCGGGGCCGGGGCAAGTCTTTTGGGCGGGATGCTCTTGCGCTGGAAATACGAACTCGGGCTTGCGGGTGGCTTCTTGATCGTCTTGTTCGGACTTGTCATGATGGGCGCGATCAAGATCCCCGCAATGATGCGTGACACGAGGCCCGACGTAAAAGTTGACGGCGGCAGCGCCGTTGGAGCCTACCTTTTGGGTCTTGCCTTTGCCTTTGGCTGGACGCCCTGCATAGGCCCTGTGCTTGGGTCGATCCTGGCAGTAAGCGCGACATCTGGAGCGGACGGGATGGCCTTGCTGGCAATCTACTCCGCAGGGCTTGGACTGCCGTTTCTAATCATAGCGCTCTTCACCAACGAGATTGCAGGCAGGCTAAAGCGGATCGGTGCGGCTGGTCGATGGCTCTATCGTATATCGGGCGGACTGATGGTGCTGATGGGTATCGGCGTGATGACAGGTCAGATCAGCCGCCTTGCCTTCTGGCTGCTCGAAACCTTCCCGGCCCTTGGCACTATCGGATAGAGCTGTGATCGAAAGTAACATTTGAGAAAAGGCTTGTCTCTCTAGTCACTGTAGAGATTAAGACTCCTCGTGAACGATTCGAGGAGAGACCCTGTGGCACCCACCGATTCCTATTTAACCGCAACAAGACTGCTGGATTTTGACTCGCCCTCAATCTCGAACCTGGTACGAGATCGTGGCTGGCATGACCTTGCCCGTGTCGACCGGATTGGCGCGGTTTATGACTTTGTCCGGAACGTGATTGCGTTCGGCTACAACCGCGTCGACGACATTCCCGCCTCTGCGGTGCTGACCGACGGCTACGGGCAGTGCAACACGAAAGGGACGCTTCTCATGGCACTGCTGCGCAGCGTAGGCATCCGCTGCCGACTGCACGGCTTCACCATCCACAAGGCCCTGCAGCGTGGCGTGGTGCCCGAATTGGTCTACCCCCTCGCACCGTCCGAAATTCTGCACTCGTGGGTCGAAGTCGAAACAGAAGAGGGCTGGATCAATCTCGAAGGCTTCATTCTGGACGCCCCCTTCCTGCAGTCGCTTCAGAAGGAATTCAGCGAAACAGAAAGCCTTTGCGGCTACGGCGCTGGAACGGATTGCCTGAGTGCGCCACCAGTCAGTTGGAACGGCGGCAGCACTTATATTCAGAAAACCGGTATCGTTCGTGATTTTGGAACCTTTGATGCGCCCGATGACTTTTATTTGAAATATAGTCAGAACTTCGGATTTGCGCGTGACTTTCTCTATCGCCACGTCATCCGTCACTGGATGAATGCCCGGGTTCGCCGCATCCGTCGTGGAATGTTGCCAAAGGTCCCTGGTCTCAGTCGACCGAACCACAGCCATGAGGAGAACAACCGTGCCGCATGATCATGGCCATACCCACATTGATCCTGAATCAGGTGATCGTAGGGTCTCCATCGCAATCTGGGCCAACGGGCTTCTGACCGTCGCGCAGATCGTTGGCGGCATCCTTTCCGGCAGCCTGGCGCTGATCGCAGATGCCCTACACAATTTTTCGGACATGGCGTCACTGGTGATCGCGTTCGTTGCGCGCAAAATCGCCAGACGACCCGCCGATGAACGCATGACATTCGGCTATGGTCGGATTGAAATCGTCGCGGCACTCATCAACTACACGACCCTGATCCTGATCGGTTTCTACCTGATCTATGAGGGTGGCATGCGGATGATCGACCCGCCCGAGGTCGCTGGTTGGACGGTGGTGATCCTGGGCGGTGTGGCACTCGTCGTCGACACGTTGACGGCGCTGCTCACCTATTCGATGCAGAAAGGCAGTGTGAACATCCGTGCGCTTTTCCTGCACAACCTGTCGGACGCTTTGGCCTCTGTGGCAGTCATCATTGGAGGGTCCCTGATCATCCTCTACGACATGCGATGGGTCGATCCCGCAATCACCATCGGCATTGCCCTTTACATCCTCTATCTGGCTTTCACTGAGATTGGCGGTCCGATCAGAACCCTGATGCTCGGCAGCCCACCCGACATCGACAATGCAGCCGTCGTTGAGGCGCTGCGGAGCGTCGATGGTGTAGCGGACGTTCACCACGTGCATCTGTGGCAGATGGAGGAGCACAAGGCGGCGCTGGACTGCCACGTGGTGCTGACAGCGGGCGGCTGGGGTAAAATCGAAAAGATCAAGGCAGCGATCAAGGACCGGCTGAAGGAGGACTTCAACATCGCCCATTCCAGCCTGGAGTTCGAACACGAAGACCGCGCACACGAAAACGCCGACCTCTACGGTCACGGCAAGCCTGAAGAGGAGGAGAACCGTTTTCACTGAGCTTGTGAGAGGTCATGAAGGTGTGATCGACGTCGATTGCGAGTGCAAGCTAAGCGACAGCGACCTGAAACGGGTGCACGGCCTGCTTCAAGCCAGCCTGGCCTGGTCCTCGAACTCACGAGGTTCGAAGCCTTCAAGGTTCCGTCTGCTTCTGAGCCGTTGCAGAACTGCTGAGAGCCCGAATGCGTCCTATTCGCCAAACAGATTTAGGTAGAACCGATTTAAGGGCAATTCGAGACTCATTTGACGATCGAGATGGCTCGGACGCTTTGACATGCCGTGGGATTGGCGCAGCGCGGAACGTGGCGGATGACGACGGGCGGCTCGGTCACCTCGCGATCTTGCTGACCGCCGCAACCGCAACACGCATCATCATTGTTGCAATAGTATATTTTCGTAGGTATGCTGGGTGAAGATTGTCAAGGGTCCTTGCCATGCGTTTCGAATTCAAAAACCTCCCTCTGGCGGCCTTTTTAGCTCTCGCCTTGACCGGCCCAACAGTTCCGACACAAGCACGCGCCCAAACCTATCAGATCGATTGTGCCATCCTGCTGTGTTTGTCCGGTGGATGGCCAGCTTCCGTGCCCTGCGCCCGCGCACGGGCCGAGTTCATCCGGCGCATAACTCCATGGCCGGTGGAGCCGCCGCTTCAGATTTGGCGCTGCCCGATGGGTGCGTCTTACGATGGACCTGCTAGATCGCGGCCCGCGGACCGGATCTTCGATGCCCTATATGGTGATTCAGGAACCCCTCCAAACTCTTCAACCCCGCTCTTCGATCAGGCAGCCAGGGCAGGCGGGATGCTTGGGCGCAAAGGCTCCAACGCGGCTTGGGACAACCTCGTAAGGGCTGATTACGCCCTCCAGCTCGTAAAAGACCGCGCCGACATCGATATCAGCGGGCCGGAATTCAACTTCGTGCGTTCCATCCGCGTCTTTGACGTTCGTTATGCCCGCCAGCACGAATCCGGGCGAGATGGCGACTGCAACCGCAGCGCCGCCGTTGTCCTCGGCACCTACGGGATCCAGGGCGATTTTTCTTGGAGGGTGTCGTCACCCGCAGCGCTTCCTGATGCGCATGCCGGTCTCGAGCGATGGGGCGAGCACTGCCCGAGCATTTATCACAGATCCGTCTTCGTTGAGTGGCGTGACTATAGCGGGAATTACGGTTTTGAGCAGGTCAATTACTGACTATTGAGCCGCAGCGAAGTCGCGCAGGGCCTTGTACGAAATCAAACCTGCAACGCAGGCACACTCACACAATCGAGGGCCATAAAGGCCATATTCTACCATGTCAGTCGTTGCGACAGGGCAGCTGCATGAGAGACGCGAAGTCAATTTCGGCTTTATCCGCATCGCAGAGCTCCGGGTAAATCTTTGAGACACGCTGCGGGCCATGGATGTCCCACCGGATTGCCAGAGCACCTGTGTTCCAGCGATATACCCAGCCGACAATGGTTTCTTCATCGGTTGCAATCAAATTGGCGATCGCGACGCCTTCGACCTCATTTTCGTTCACTGTTTACTGACTTCCTGCAATTTGGCGTTGCGGATAGCAGCTCAGATCCAAAGCGTTTGCTGCAACCGTGTGCCGGGCCTCGTTAAAATCGGTTACTGTTCGTCCTCGCGGTAACGAATTCACACCGGGAGAAGTCAGCTCCCGTGTTCTCGAAAGATGAAATGGATCAAATCCGGTGGTCGGGCTCCGTGGCGGCTTCAACGATCGCCAGAACCTTGAAGGGGTCAAAGCCAATGGCGCGCGCAAGGACGACCAGCTCGACGACGTCGACCCGGCGCTGGCCGCTTTCAATGCGCGCCACAAGTGATTGATGGCACTTGAGCTTGACCGCCAAGTCCTCCTGACCGAGGCCCGCCTTGATGCGGGCGTCGACCAATGCTTGGCAGAGTGCCACCTGTCCTGTGCTTCTGATTGTCTTTGCCACGCGTCACATACCTTTTGTGACGTCGCTAGCGGATGAAATCTGTTATCTAAAAAGTAGATATATGAGGGTGTTATCGGCGTCTGGTTTCCATGGGCTGCAAGTCTGATGCTCCCGAGGTTGCCCATCAATCCCCTGCCAATTGCAGAAATCGGCCATAGTCCTCGCTGACTTCGCGCGCTTCCTCGAAGGCGCGGGCGCGTTCGCTGTCGAGGCAACGGAAGTAGCTCTGGATATCCTGAATGTAATCTTCGAAATCGCCACGGATGATGTCTGCATAGTCCCGCGCTGCCTGCGAATCGCTTGGCAGGAAGGGACGGGCCGGGGCGAAGCAGGATTCCGCCAAAACTGGTCCGGGAACGCAGATCAGAAGGACCATAGCTTGCAATGGGAGCAGGCCTGTCAACCTTGGGTTTCTCAAACCTGTTATCTCCTTGATCGCAGACACTGGCCGTGACTAGTGTTTGCGTGACCAAACTACAGCTAAAGCACGATATTACATCTTGCGGTTGATAGTATACTATCGTAACTCTGGGCTTCAAGTGGGAATGCCTGGGGTCGCGCCATTGGAGAAAGCGTGAGCCGGGCCATGAACTGGGACATCGAAGCACCAAATGTGGTTACGGAAGCCAGGTTCCGCGAACTCGTGGAAAGCGGCTATAGCGCAGAAATCCTGTGCCAGGAGTCGGCACATAAGAAAGGCCCCAGCTATTACGGGGTCTGGATTATGCGCGTTGTCTCTGATGATGGCGTGGAAAAGCTCCTCGTCACCGCCCGCACGCGGACGACCTACAACGATATCAAGATCCGCGAGTTCAAGACGATCTCCGGCGTGGTGTCTTTCTTTATTGGCCTTGGCTTTGCACATGTCGACCTGCCGCTTGAGGCGGGGACAAGCCGTACGCATAAACTCGCCCCGCCAGACAAAGCGCCATCAGACAAGGGCGCTGGCAGCTAACCTCGTCTGTCTCTGGCTGGTCGCAGCACCTGCCTCAGCGCAAATGGTCCTGGTCATGGAGAGCGACGGCTCTCTGACCCCATCCCGGTCTCAGAGCAGTTTTGCTCGGAACTACAATGACGGCATCGGTCAGGGATCGGCAGCCGACGAACTTGCGATTTTCGGCAGCGATGAAACTGTGCCAGAGCGAGAAGCGATGCGCTTTGCAGCCCGTGTCGGTCCGGCACCCCTGCCCCGTGCCGATGTCCTAAACGCCATAGAGACCACGGCCCTGCGTTATGCCAGCCACCCCGGCCTAAGGCGCGCGGAGCTTTCCGTCACGGACTGGCTGAGCCTCTACCGCGCCAATATCGAGGTTGAGAGCGCCTATCGGCAGGATGCGATCTCACATGCGGGCGCCATTGGCCTTGGTCAGCTGATGCCTGACACCGCGCGTGATCTGGGCGTCGACCCGCGTGACCCCCAACAGAACCTCGACGGCTCCGCCCGCTACCTCGCGATGATGCTGGAGACGTTCGGCGATCCGCATCTGGCGTTGGCGGCCTACAACGCGGGGCCGGACGCCGTGCGCCAACACGGTGGCATTCCCCCTTACCGAGAAACCCAGAACCACGTGGCCCGCGTCATGGCTGTTACGGCCCGATTGGAAGGATCAAATTCATGAGACAGATTTCAAACCTATTCATCGCAAGTTTGGCCCTCTTTCTGGTCATTTCCGAACCCGCCCTTGCGCAAAGCATCGATCTCTCCCCGATCCAGAGCTTGTTGCAGGGCATTGTCGATGCGCTGACCGGCCCTCTTGGTGTGGTCATCGCCACACTCGCGGTCCTCGGGGTCTTTCTCAGCTGGTTCTTCAACATCATCGATCTGCGCCAAGCGCTCTGGGTCCTCGTGGGCATCGCCGGTGTTGCGGCCGCCCCCACCATCGTTGCCGCGGTATTTGCCGGTGGCTGAGCGCGCGCCTCTCTTTCTTGGGCTCGTGCGCCCGCCCAAGCTTCTTGGCCTGCCCATCATGTATGCGATGGTCTGGCTCTTCGGTTCGGTGCTCTTGTTCGTCTGGGTCCAGCACATCGCGGTGCTGGGTTTCGCGGCCCTGCTCTATCCGGTGCTGTGGAAGGCCGCAGATTGGGACCCGCGTTTCATCGACGTGATGATGACGGCCCTGCAGGAGACACCGCCCACGCGCAACAGGTCCATCCATGGCGGGGACAGCTATGCCCCGTGATGACGCCCCTGATGCTGCGCTCGATCCCCGCACGATGACGCCAGAATGGTATGCGCGCGAGACCCGCCTCGCGCATATGCTGCCCTATGTGAGCCTCGTCGACGACCAGACCGTGCGCACCCGGGTCAACGAGCTCTTCCGCTGCATCCGGCTCGAGGGGATCAACAGCTACACGACGGACGATGCCTATCTCGACAAGGTGACCGCCCTCTTTGCCCGCATCGTCGCGCAGCTCGGGCCGGAATTCAGCTATTACGTCCACAAGGTCTCCAAGGCCATCAAACCTGATCTCGACCCCATCCGTGAGGACAGCTTCGCGGGCGAGGTGGACCGGCGCTGGCGCGCGAAACTCGAGACCAGCGGGCTCCGCGACAAGACGCTGACGCTCACCGTCATTCACCGCCCGCCCCCGAAAAGCCTCCTGCCGCACCTCGGCCGCAGCGCGCCGGACCGACTGAAGGAGGAGACCCGCAAACGCCTGCAGCGCTTGGGCGAGGCCGTGAACGTCTTCCTTTCGGGGCTTACCGAGCTCAAGCCGCGCCTGCTGTCGGCTGCATCGGGGGAATTGGTGGGGTTTCTGGGCGCGCTGAACACGGGCACCGAGCTGCCGCTCTACCCTGCAAACACCTACGGCTTTTTGTCCGTCAATGTCGCCAATACCCGCGTGACGTTTCATGGCGATCATTTCGAGCTCTCTGAAGGCGTCGTGGGGCATCGCTACGGCAAAAGCTTCACCATCGGGGAATACTCCGAAGGCACCTCCTGCACCATGTTCGACATGCTGAACCTGCCGGTCGACATGATCGTGACGCACTCCTTCACGCCGATCAATTCGAACCTCATGGCCGGCCGCATCAAGCGGCAAAAGCGGCAGATGCAGGCGAGCCAGGACGCGGCCCTCTCGCTCCTGGAAGCCCTCGATATCGCCGCCGATGATCTCGAGGCCAAGCGCCAGAGCTTTGGCGAGCACCATATGGTCGTGACGCTCTTCTGCGACACGCTGGAGGAATTGCAGACCCTCAGCGCGGAGATCGTAAACGCCGCCGCGACTGAGGGCGTGAAGATGATCGGCGAGCGGGTCGCGGCCAAGGCGCATTACCTCAGCCAGCATCCCGGCAACCAGCCCAAGCGCGTCCGCGCCAGCGCCGTCACCAATCGCAACTTCGCGGATTTCGCGGCCTTCCACCGGACGCAGCTCGGAAAACCCGCAGCACTTACCCCCTGGGGCCGGGTCATCACCTATCTGCCCACGCCCGAGCAGAGCGCCTACCGGTTCTCCTATCACGAGCAAGGCTCGCCCGACAAAGAACCGACCAGCGGCCATACCCTGATCATGGGGCGCCCCGGGTCGGGCAAGTCGGTGCTGTCGGCGTTCCTGATGACCCAGGCCCGTCGCGCAGGCGCCCGGATCTTCGTTTTCGACTACCGCCTCGGGATGGAAATGGCCGTCCGGGCCAATGGCGGGCGCTACGCCTCCCTGAAAGCCGGCCAGCCCACGGGTCTGAACCCGCTCTGGACCGAAACCGATGCGCGCGGCACGGCCTGGCTGTCGGACTGGCTCACAACGCTGCTCTACCGCGCCGACAAGCCCCTGACCCCGGCGCAGACCAACCGCATCCAGGAGGTCGTGCGCCAGAATGCCCAGGCCACCAATCCGGCCCTGCGGAACTGGCGGGATTTCGCATCGCTGTTCGTCTCCACCGATGATGGCGGCGATCTGCACCAGCGCCTGCTCGAATGGACCGAGGACGGCCGCTATGGCTGGATCTTCGGCCAGAGCCTCGAGGACACGTTCTCGCTCAAGGGCGACGTCGTGGGTTTCGACCTGACCGGCATTCTCGACAGCGAGGCCGACAAGGAGCGGATGGCGGTCCTCTCCTATCTCTTTCGCCGGGTCGAGCGCGAGATCGAGGACCGCCACCCCACCATCATCGTGATCGACGAGGCCTGGAAGGCGCTCGACAACGCATATTTCGCCGAGCGGCTCTCGAACTGGCTCGTGACCGCACGCAAACAGAACACCGTCGCTGTGATGATGACGCAATACGCCAGCCAGCTCGAGCGCACCCGAACCGGCAAGACCATCGTCGAGGCGGTGCCGACGCAAATCCTGCTTCCGAACATCCGCGCCCATGCGGCCGACTACGCGATGCTGAACCTCTATGAGAAGGAACTCGACGTGCTTCTCAACACTGGCAGCGACAGCCGCTTGGCCCTCATCCGCGACGACCAGGGCTCGATCGTCATTGATGCCGATCTGAGCGCCCTCGGGCCCAATCTCACCATCCTCGGCGGCATGGAAAAAGGCGAGGCGCTCGTGGGCGCCGATTACCGCGACCGCCCAGACTTTTGGAGGCTTTCATGATTCGTACCCTGTTTCTTCTCACCGCGCTCGGCGCTTTGGCCTCCTGCGCCCAGTACCAGGAACCGCAGGCGAACTGCTTCACATTCCTCGCGTCCACGGCACCTGTCGCGCCTGATTGCACCTTTACGCCTCTAGATGCGCCGGAGGGCGACATTGAAGTCTAGCCTGCCTCATATCCTGGCACTTTGCCTGCTGCCCGGTCTCGCCTTGTCTCAGGGCGTGCCGACCAATGACAGTGGGCTGACCGCGCGTGACATCGTCGAGACTGGCGATCGCGAGGCTGACTTGGCCGTTCAGGCCGACAAGCTTGCCGTGCGCGAACTCATTGCCGAGATCGAACGGGAGCAGCTGGAAACCCTGCAACGCATCCTCGATGCCCAGACCAGCTTCGGCGGTCAGGGCCTGCCCGCCATGGTCTCGGGGCTGGAAAGCGGCAGCGGCGATCCCGACCGCGCCGTGGCGGCGGTCTATGGCACGGGCAAGATCGATCCCAATCCCGGCGGTGCGCAGATGTTCGGGGACGCCGCCGAGAACATCGAGCAGCTCATCATCCGCGTGGCTCAGGAGACCAGCGACTTTGCGGGTGTTGGACGCGCAGGACTCTCCCCCGTCCAATGGCGCGCGCTGCTGCAAGCGCTCATCTGGCAGGAAAGCCGGTTTACGATTGGGGCACGGTCTCCCGTCGGCGCCTATGGTCTCACACAGATCATGCCTGGCACGGCCAGCGATCTCGGCATCAACCCGGAATATTATGACAGCCCCTACCTACAGGTGCATGGCGGCGCGCGCTATCTCGCGACCCAGCTCAACACATTCGATGGCAACATCATCAACGCCCTCGCGGCCTATAACGCCGGACCCGGCCGGGTTTTCGAGTATGGCGGCGTGCCACCCTTCCGCGAGACCCAACATTACGTCCAGGTTATCCCGGAGCGCTACAATCTCTATCTGAGCCGTATCGGCGGGATCGACGCACTTGGCACGATCGATCCGGCGCTTCTCGCCAATGCCAACCTCTCGCTCACTGGGCACGGCGCGGCCTTCTATGGCAACAACTCACCCGCCGCGATCAGGCAAGCCGCCCTGCGTATTGCGGATATCGTCGAACAGATTTCCGAGACCGAGGATGTGCAGGAGAGCGTTGCGCTCAACACTTATGCCCGCGCCGAACTCGTGCGTCTCGTGGCCGCCCGCATCCGGCTTCAGGCCGCCCGCACCCGCGTGCTCTCCGCCGAAGAGCTGGCCCAGGCCAGCGCCCGCATGGCCGAAGGCGCGTTCATGGATTTTACGATCAGGGAGATTGAATGATGGGACATCTGCTCTTGAGGACAGCTTTGGCCACGACATTTGGCGTTGGCTTGCAGTTCAGCGTCCTACCCCCTGCCGCAGCACAAGGTGTACCGGTCGTCGACACCCAGAACATCGCGCAAAACATCCAACAGCTGCGGCAGATGATCGAAGACGAGATTTTGCAGAACGAGCAGCTGACGCAGCTCCGCGAACAGCTTGCCACACTCACGGATCAACTCGCGGAGCTGCAAAGAACCTATGAAGCGCTCACCCGACTTGCCGAGCTTCCAGAAATCATCCGCACCGAGATGGAAGACGAGTTGAACGGTCTACTCGACCAGGAGTTCGGGGACATCCTCGCCACGATTGAGGCGATCAAGACTGGGGATTTCTCCGGCCTGTCCGGTTCTGGCGCAGGCGAGATCGAAACCCAGATGGATCGGGTGCTGGCCGATCTCGGATTTGACGATGACACCCTCTCGGAAATGGCCACGAGCGGCAATCCCGGGGCCAACCGCGTGGCGACGCAGGCCACCACCGGTGCCCTTGTCTCGGCGGCGGCCCAGAACAGCTATGAGGATGCCGGCCAATCGCTCGAGCGGGTAGACCGCCTTGTCGGGCTCATTGACGACATGGAAGAGCTCAAGCAAAGCGTCGATCTCAACACGCGCGTGACAGCTGAATTGGCCATCGCTCTCGTGGCGATGTGGCAGCTGGAAGCGATTCAAACGGTGGGCGATGGCACCGGCGGCGTGATCGATGCCGCCACCATCGCCGAAGAGCAGCGCTTCATGGATTTCACGCTACCGGACCTCCGGGCAGACTGATCGTGGGGGCATGAATGGTGGCGACTGAACAAGAAATCATCGAGGAAGAACTGGTCTATGGTGCCTTACGCCGCGAACGGCTCTGGCAACGCCTTGGCCTGATGGGCCTTGTCTTCGGTATCATCGGCTGTCTGAGTGCCGCGGCTGTCTCGATCCTCGATGTCGACCCGCCCCCCGTCGTTGTTCCCTATGATCCCGCCACCGGCTTTGCACTCCCCGAGGCCTCGGTGGGCGCTTCCTCGGTGACCGCCAACCAGGCGATCATCGAGGCGGAGGTCTTCCGCTATGTGACCGACCGGGAGGTCTATAACCAGCTCGACAACGATCTGCGCATCCGCAGCGTTCTGCGCCGCTCGGACGGGGCCGCCGAGAGCGGGTTGCGCCAGATCTGGAACAGCGCCAACGAGAATTACCCGCCGACCGTCTATGGCCCCAACGCCAGGCTCGACGTGGAAATCCTCAGCATCAACCGGATCGGATCCAACCGCGCCACCGTGCGCTTGCGCAAGCGGCTGACCTCCATCAACGGCACCCAGACCGGGCTCTTCACCGCCACGCTTCTCTTCGAGTTCCGCCCCGAAACCCGTCGCTCCATCGATGAGGTCTGGACCAATCCCTTCGGCTTCACCGTCCTCGAATATTCCATCCGCTCCGACAGATTGGAGAATTAGTTTGATCAATAGGGTCTTTGTTGCTGCCATGTTTGTCTTGCTGCCCAGCCTTGCCTTTGCCGAAGCCATCCCGCGCGGTGGCCCAAATGACAGCCGCGTGCGCTTGGCCACCTACCAGGAGGGTCAGGTCTACCGTCTCAGCGTGTCGCTCACCCATGTGACCAGCATCGAGTTCGGCGAGGGCGAAAGCATCCGCTCGATCATCGCGGGCGACACCGAGGGCTTCGAGATCGACGGCGTCCCGGGCGGTCAGGCCTTCGCGATCAAGCCTGTGGCGCGCGGTGTGCATACCAATGTGACAGTCTATACGAACCGCCGGAGCTACTATTTCAACGTCGAGGAGGTCCGCAGCCCGACCTTCTATGTGGTGCAGTTCCGCTATCCTGATGACGCTGCGCGCCCGACCCGGGCCATCGCCGCCCAAGCACCAAACTACAATTACGGTGCCAGCGCGCGGACCGAGTTCACGCCAACCCGCATCTGGGATGACGGGACGTTCACGTATTTCGCCTTTCCAAGAAACGCGCCTGTGCCCGCGATCTTCCGCTACGCGGGCGGCCGCGAGCGCACGGTCAACACGCAAACTCCTGAAGACGGCGTGATCCGCGTCAGCGGCGTGAACCGCCAATGGGTCCTGCGACTGGGCGAAGAGGTGGTCTGCATCGAGGCGATCCCGCCCGCGGAGGCCACCTCATGAGCGATACCGGGAACACCGAGCTGGAAAAACGCCTCGCCGCCCTTGAGAAAGGCAGTGCCCGCGCCCCCACGGCGGCGCAGCGCCGGTCGCCCCTTCTCGCGCTGATCGTGGTCCTCGTCATCGGCGCGGGTGGTGCCCTGCTTTATCTCCTCTCACAGCCCGACGAAGAGGTAGCCTTGCCGACGGCCACCCCGGACGTCTTCCAAAACGAGGGGGACGGCTTTGGCGCCATCGAGACCTTGGCCCCGCCCGAGCCCGAGGTTGTGTTCGTCGGACCAGACCCCGTTGAGCCCAATGCCGAACTTCTGGCGCAGATCACCGCCCTGCAGGCCCAGATCGAGGAGTTGCGCAACGCCCCCGAACCGGTCGTCGAGGAAGACACCGCCGCCGCAGAGGCGATCGACGCGCTGACCGCTCAGATCGCTGCGCTACAAGCCGCCTCGGAAGCCGCACAGCAACGATTCCAGGACGAACTGACGGCGCGGGATCGCAGCCTTGAGCAACTCCGCATGGATCTGGAATTGGCCCAACTCGAGGCCAGCCGACCCCAACCCGCCCCAGCGGGCCCCACGGAGGATGAGCTGCGCGCACGCGAGCAAGAGCGACTGCGCCGCGAGGAAGAAGCCCGGCGCATGGCCGAGCTGGAGCGCCGCGCCGCGGAGGAACGCGCCTTCCAGGAGCGGCGCATCACCTCGCCCACCATCGCTTTTGGCGGTGCCTCCGGAGCGAATGAAACGGCTCTGACCGAACGCACTTTTGGCGAGGTGACGGATTTCGTGCTGAACGGGGCGCTGCCCTCGACGGTGACGCAGGCCGAGGTGATCGCCAATCCCTCCAACACGATTCTACAGGGCACCATGATCCAAGCCGTCATGGAAACTGCCCTTGACAGCTCGCTACCCGGCCAGACCCGTGCCGTGGTGTCCGAGGATGTCTACAGCGTCGATGGCGTGCGCCTCTTGATCCCCCGCGGATCCCGTCTCGTCGGGCGCTACCGCGCTGGCGTCGATATCGCGCAGCGCCGCGTCACGATCGCCTGGGACCGGATCATCCTGCCCGACAACCAGACCGTTCAGATCAGCTCCTTCGGAGGTGATGAACTGGGCCGTTCTGGCGTCACCGGTTTCGTGGACACACGCTTCGCCGAGCGTTTCGGGTCGGCCGCCCTGATCTCGCTGATTTCGGCAGCACCCAGTGCCGCCGCCTCCGAGGTCCAGGATGAGACTGCCGCCGACGTTCTCGAAGACGTTGGCGATGATCTGGCAGATGCCACGGACAGCGTCATAGGCGATTACCTCTCCATCGGCCCCGTCATCTATGTCGACCAGGGCGCGCGCGTCACTGTCATGGTCGACCGCGATCTGGAGATATTCTGAGCCCATGTCGCTGAGCTATCTTGAAACCTCGCTCGACCGGATCGACGCCGCCGCCCGCGACGATGTCATCGAGATTTGCATCAACCCTGACGGCACCTGCTGGGGCGAATTCCAGGGTGATCACTTCATGCGCGCGCTGGACCAGAGGCTGACGGGCGTTCAGGTCAGGGACCTCGGCAACCAGATCGCCTCCTCGGCCAATACCACGATGAGCAAGGACCGCCCCATCGTCTCGGTCTCGATCACCTACAAGGGGCGCCCGATCCGCGCACAGGTCATCACCCCGCCCGCCGTGCTCTCGGCCATGTCGATCAGCCTGCGGTTCTTCTCAAGCCTGCCACTCGAGGGCATTGCGCTCAATTTCCTCTACGGAAAAGAGCGCAAGCTCGAAGACCTGCGCGTCGAAAAAAAGCGCGCCTTGCGCGCGGTGGTGGCCGCGGGTTTGATCGATGATGCGCTGGCCTTCTGCGTCGAGAACAAACTCAACATGATCGTCTCGGGTGGCACCTCCACCGGCAAGACCGTGGCCGCGCGCAAAATCCTCTCTCACGTACCGTCCGAGGAACGCATCGTGACCATCGAGGAAGCCGCCGAGCTTCTGCCGACCCAGCCGAATGCCGTGACCCTCATCGCCAATCGCGACGCGGAATTCCAGACCGCCGATGTGCTTCTCACCGCCACGCTGCGCATGCGCCCCGACCGGATCATCCTGGGCGAGGTGCGCGGCAAGGAGGCCATGACCTTTCTGGAAGCCATCAACACCGGCCATGGCGGCTCGATGACCACGCTGCATGCCGAAACCCCGCAACTGGCCGTGCAGCGGCTCGCGATCGCGGCACTCAAGACCGAAATCCCGATGACCTATGCCGACATGATCCAGTACATCGAAAATTCCATCGATGTGATCATCCAGGCCGGTCGCCATGACGGCAAACGCGGCATCACCGAATTCTACCTCCCCGGCGCAACTGAGATTGGAATTTCCCAATGAAGACCTTTGAATACGTTATCTTGTCCTTTCCCATGACCCGCAAGACCAGCCTCTCCGACATGCAGGCCAGCCTGAACGAGAAGGGCGCAGACGGGTGGGAGGTGGTGTCGATCAGCACTTCGGAGTTCGCCAATATCGGGCACACCGTTTTCCTGAAGCGCGAAACCACACCCGCTGGAGCCACGGCATGAGGCAGGCGGGCTGTACCCTCGTACTGACCGCGCTGGTCTTGGGCCTGACGTCGGCACCCGGCTTCGCTGAGCGCAACCTAGTGCCAACCCTCGATCGCAGCTTTGACGTCTGTCCGGACCGGCCCGCCGAGCCCGTCTGGATGCAGGAGATCCCCCTGCGCCAAGCCTATCAGCGGGTTCTGGTTCAGGACATCTATCGCGCCCAGAATCTCGAGCGGGTCGTCGAGATCGGCAACTGCGACTGCGCGACCCGGTTCCCGTCCTGGGACGCAGCCGAGGCCGTGTTTCGGGAGAGCTACGCGAGCGACGAACGATGGGAAATGCTCGAAGCCTCGGACGCCTACAACCGCCGCGCCAACGCCGCCCGCCCTGCCGCCCAGGCCATCTGCGACGCCGCAGGCAATTGGTAAGGCAGCGCCGCGATGAGTGTCGTCACCTACTTCGTTGAAACTTCCCAGGGCTACCTCGACACCGCCGCGGAATCCCAGTTCGGGTCCGTCGCTGCGACCGTGGGCACACTTTTGGTTGTGGGTACAACATTGGTGGTGATCCTCGTCTTCCTGAACATGATCTACCAATACAAGGCGATGGACGGCAGAACGGCCTTTTGGCTGGCAGTCAAGATCGGCCTCATCGGGATATTCGCGACCAACTGGGTGCAGTTCAACGCGCTCTCATCTGCCATCCTGGCCGGCATCGACAGGATTGCGGGCGCGCTTGTAGCCTCGGTCGGTGGCGGCACCCCGGGTCCCTCTGGGACCTTTGCCGAAGAGTTTGACCGGCTGATCGCGGAACTCGGCGACTACCTCAATGCAGCCGGATCAGAGCTGAACTGGATGGCCGGGGCCATGCTCGACATCGTCGGGGTGCTTCTGCTCTCGATACTCGGCGGGCTGGCCGCTTTCATCCTCGTGGCCTCTCGACTGATGATCGCACTCCTGATTGGGATCGCTCCGGTGATGATCTTCCTCACCCTCTTCGAAGTGACCAAGGACTATTTCGCGCGCTGGCTGTCCGCGCTGATTTCCTTTGCACTATACCCCATCGTCGTCGCAGGCGTGTTCGCAACGATCACAGGCGTTTCCTCCGCGCTCATCGGTGAACTAGGCGATCCCGAAGGGGCCTCAAACATCGGCGCGCTCATTCCCTTCTTCATGATGGTGCTCATGGCCAAGGGCTTCATTATCGCCACGCCCTTCATCGTCCGCGCGATCTCCGGCAACATCATGATGCCCGCCCTCTCCGGAGGTCTCGGCGGCGGCTACAGCTTTGCCCGCGCCGCCATGGGAAGCCAGCAGGCCTACAATCGCTACCTCATCGGCGGGGCCAGTGGCGCAGAATACGCAGCCCTCAGGGCGCGGCAGTTCTTTGGCGTGCAGCAGATGCCAGCGAGGCAAGGCATGGGTCAGACGGGTTCCACAGGCGGCACAGGATCCACTGACGCAGGGTCAAAAATGCTGGCACAGCTGGCGAGACTGGGCCGGCTTGGGCGACGGTAACGGCCCTAATCGGGCACTGGGAACGGTTCTCTCATGCTCCGCTTGGAGCTCTAACCGCCGCCATTCGTAGCAAGTTCACTTTCCAAAACTGCTTGTAAAAAAGACAGGCGTTTGGTTCGGCATAGCCGTTGAAAATCAGTCTTAAAATGGACATCTTGTAGTTGTGGGATTGTGAACAAGAGGTTTGATATGAATGTGAGCGCGGGCGTAGGATATGGGTATAATGTTGCAATTGAGAAACTTGCGGAAGAATTGGCAGTGCCGCAAGATCGCTTCGATCAAGCCGAAAGGCGCTACAAGGATCTTGGCGAGTTTTTGCATCGAGATGACTCCAAGGTTCGTGATTATGATCCCGATGTCTATATCCAAGGCTCTTTCGCGCTCGGCACACCGATCAAGCCGACATCCAAGGACGAAGACTACGATCTCGACATCGTTGTCTCGTTCCGGTCTCTGACGAAAGCGCAAATTTCGCAAGCTGATCTGCGCGCTCTTCTGCTGGCTGAGCTCAAGGCGTATCGCGATGCGCGAGGGATCAAGAATGAGGTAAGTGATGAGCCTAGAAGATGCTGCACCTTGATCTACGCAGATGGTGCGCAATTCCACATGGACGTATTGCCGGCTGTGCCGAACGAGGCAAACATGCGTGCCGTTCTTTCTTCTTACCTCGCGGATCAGGCGCTTGCGGAAGGTGCGATTGCCATCACCGATAAAGACAAGACTAGCACATACCGTATCATCACGGATGATTGGCCCCGAAGCAATCCTAGGGGCTTTGCCGCCTGGTTCAAGTCAAGGCAGATCGAACAGCTGAATGAGCGTCGCAGGGCATTCCTCGACGCCCAAGGCAAAGTGACAGCGAGTGTGGAGGACGTCCCGGTATTTCGGGTGCGAACACCTCTCCAGTCAGCCATCATGATCTTGAAGCGTCACAGGGATGAGTGGTTCGCGGAGCGGGATCCGGAGCTGAAGGTTATCAGTGTGATCCTCACGACGCTCTCGGCCCATGCCTACGCAGGCGAAGCAAGGGTGTCAGATGCAATTGCCAAAATCCTGAAGGACATGCATCTCGAAGTCAAAGAACGAAATGGTGAGTCATGGATCGCCAACCCGACTGACCCTTCTGAGAATTTTGCGGATCGGTGGAAGGACTTTCCCGATCGTCGAAAATCCTTCTTTGAGTGGCTTGAAACCGCTCGATCAGATTTTGGCGCCGTTCAAAAGTTCAGTGATACGAATATTGTTTTGAATGAACTGTCACGAAATCTTGGCAGCACCCTTGTTGAAGGTGTTCGCTCGAGGGTAGCGGCATCCGCGGGTTCACGTGCGGCGTCCGTGGCTCCTGCCGCTGCGGCCGGGGCTTCTGCGCCGGGTCTCGTTTTTGGTGGTGAGGATCGGAGGCCGACGGAGCCAAAAGGTTTTGGTTGATGGAGTTCACAGCCGGCGAGGCGAGGCTAATCCGTGAGTGTGAAGAGCTCGCTAGCCTAGCCGCGGCATCAGCTTGGCTAGAAGAACCCCAATTCGGCAAGAACGCCGATGGCCTGCTGACGTGGTCGTTTGTTCTGCTCGCCGGTGATCGTCGCATTCCATTGCGGCTGGTTTTCCCAGCACTCTTTCCAGATCTGCCACCATTCGTACTTCCAGCCGACAGCTCCGTCCGTTTATCGCAGCACCAATACGGCGAGGGTGGTGAACTATGCCTCCAGTATAGACCGGATAACTGGCATCCCGACTGCAAGAGCGCCGATGTGGTAAGGAGTGCCAAAGCACTTCTCGAAGCAACCCCAAAGGACGATGGTTTCTCGGACGTGGAAAGCGCTCATCCTACCGACTTACCCTCGCTGCTCTCGGGGTGTTCCCGACGCTTCATGCTACCGCCTGACACCGCCCGCCTGTTAAGGTTGCGCCTTGCCGGACACGCAACCGATATTCATATAACTTTGGAGCGCCGGGTTGGGGCTTCCGAAGTCCTTGTTGCTCGCATTGCGAGCATCGGGTTGGACTCTGGCTTGCGCGTGCCGATTGATGGTGCGGGATTTGGGGGAAGGGTGGTCCCTGGGGTCCTATATCGATTGCCCGACATTCGGCATATTCCAGATCTGCAGCCCGAGGAACTGAAGGGGCTCTTGTACCAGTACCTGCCTTCATGGCTCCGTAAATGGGTAGAAGGCGCCGGCGACATGTTGGTCGTCATTTCAAATGGCAAGCAAGAGGTATTGCTGCGCGTTCTCCACAACGGGTCGAAACGAAGGATTGACCTGTTTCATACCTTTGAGCCACCAACGGCAAAAGAACGCCGGGTTCACGGGAAGATGTTCCGAGAATCTAGCATCTGCATCATCGGTGCAGGCTCGCTGGGATCAAAGGTGGCCGCCAGTCTTGCGCGCGAAGGCGTCGGTCAATTCATTTTGTTCGACAATGACGTTCTTTGGTCCGACAACTTGGTTCGAAACGAACTCGATGAAATGGATGTGGGGCATCACAAGGCGGTTTCGCTTAGGCACAGATTGCTACGAATAAATCCGGCAGTGAAAGTCGGTGCCTTGGGAATGAGTCTGACGTCTCAATCCGCTGTCCAGCATATTGCTCAGTTGAGCGAGATCATCAGCACTTGTGATCTCGTCATAGATACGACGGCTGATAGCGGAGTGTTTCGAATGGCAGCGGCCATTTGCACGCAGAAGCGTAAACCTCTCGTTTGGGGACGAGTCTACGCCGGAGGACTCGGAGGACTGATTGCACGAAGTATCCCGTCTGAAGATCCGCCACCACTGACCGCTGCATCTCAATTGCGAGCATGGTGCGAGGAGAAAGGCATGGCACCGCCAGAGGGCCGCGAACACAATTACGGGGTGCAAGGTGATGACGACGATGAGCCCTTATTCGCCTCTGACGGCGACGTAGGGGTCATTGCCAACAGGCTGGTTCGTCATGCCCTAGACGCCCTTTCAACAACGGAGATTAGAGTTCATCCGGAACCTGCATACTTTATCGGCCTTCGCAAAGGCTGGATCTTTGATCATCCCTTTGACACCCATCCGGTCATTTTCGGTCCTACCGACGGATGGGTAATAGACAGCACAAGTTGTGCAGAAGAGGGCGTTGAACGCGTCATGACTCACCTTGGAGTACAAGATGACGCTTAGCCTCACAGTCCCACGCTCGCAGCTTGCGAAACTGCAGATCCACCTTAAGCAAGGCGGCAACCGCGAGATCGGCGGGTGGTTGGTTGCAGAACAGACAGCTCCGGGAAAATTTGAACTCGTCGGTTTCACCGTCGATCTTGAGGCGGGGTCACGAGATCGTTTCGATAGTTTGCCTGAGCCGCACTCACAACAGATGGATCGGATCTTGCTGGAAAATAGTGGTCGCGCTGGTCGGGTTGACTATCTTGGCGAATGGCACTCGCACCCGACATTCCCACCAATACCTAGCGAGATCGACGTGGCCTCGATGACGGATATGGTCGAAAACAGCGGACCTTCGTTTGCAGCGTTGGTCATTGTCCGTCTAATGGGCAACGCCTCGATTCAGGCGACTATCACTACGTTTCAACGTGGCCAATTGCCCGAGACCGGCCAGCTGATAATTGCGAATGCAGTTCCCGAAGCTGGACTTGGCGAAGGTTGGAAACCGTCGGAACACTAGCATCATTCGATAGCCGGAAATCGGTTGACTACTCGTCTGACCATCCAATCGCAACTCGCTGTGGTAGCGCTAATCAAAATGGAGCAAAAAATTGTCTAGTTCAAATATCCCGGCCAAGATTCAGACCCAATTATGGGCTTTGGCGGCGGGTCGATGTGAATTTTCAGGATGCAACAAGCTCCTTGTCGGGGATCTAATCGCTGGCAAGGAAGACGGAAAGTTCGGTTTCATCGCGCATATTGTGGCAGATAGCGATAATGGTCCAAGGGGTGATAAAGTCCGTTCGCCACTCCTCGCCCGCGACATCAGCAACCTGATGCTGATGTGCCCCGTCCATCACAAGGAAATCGACGTAGACCACGTGGACGACTATCCGGAAGAAACGCTCGTGGCAATGAAGCGCGAGCACGAAGAGCGGATCGAGACTGTTACAGATATGGACGCTGACCGCGCGGCGCATGTGCTCCGTTTCGCGGCGAATATCGGCCAAATGGACTCTTTGGTTTCCACCAAAGCCATTTTTGCCGCTATGCCGCCCGACAGGCATCCGGCGGAGCGACGAACCATCGACATCGAGCTGAATTCAGAAATCAAGGATGATGAACCGGAGTTTTGGGGCATGCAAAGCGCGCATTTACACCGCCAATTCCAACGCAAGGTGAAAGAGCGGATAGAACAGAAGGAGATTCTACAGTTGAGTGTGTTTGCGCTTGCGCCACAGCCGCTTCTCATCGAACTGGGTACATTACTTGGTGACATCATGCCTGTATCTGTTCACCAAAAGCACCGCGAGCCATCTACTTGGAAATGGCAACTCCACCAGCCGTCGATAAATTTCAAAGTTGGCGAGTATTCTGGGCCGAAAGACGTACCAGTCGCCCTCAAGCTGGCGCTCAGTGCGACCGTCGATGATCAGAGAATTCGCTCGGTTCTCGGCGACAACACGGCCATCTGGTCAATCACGGCAGAGGATCCTCACAACGACATCATGCGAAGACAGGACGATCTTGCAATCTACAAGGCCCACCTTCGCAGGCTTTTTGATCAGATCAAAGCCCATCACGGCGAGGATGCGATTATTAACATGTTTCCGGTTCTTCCCGTTTCCGCAGCGGTCGAAACTGGCCGCACACGAATGCCTAAAGCCGATTTGCCGCTAGTCATCTACGACCAAAAGCCGGGGAAGGGATTCGAGCCGATAATCACGGTAAGTGCTTAGGCCCTCATAAATCGTCAGCCGAAGGTTCGTCATTCCAACGCGCTATTGGCCGCTGACCTCCCAACCTTAAGGATTTTCTAGCTAGCACGGCAAGTGTTTGCTCATCGCCCAGCCAGACAAGCCATCCTCGCCACCCTATCGCGCAACCAGCCTTTCACCATCCTCCTCTCTCAGCATCGCTTCCATTTCGTCCAAGCCATCGACTGCAGAGCGCATCTGCGCCTCATCAGCTACGCTCGCAGCTTCAGAATCCACGACGCTGCTGCCAAAATCCATCTCCATCTGGCGCTGTTCCTCGGCGATGACGGCTTGAACGACAGGCGCGGTCTTCTTTGGAGCGGCGTCGGCTTGGCCTGACGGTTGACCATCGCCAGCCTGGCTCGCCCTCTCCATATCGGCTTCTGTTCCCCCTGGCCCATCCGACGGCGGCGTCATCGGCATGGCGCGCACACTGAGCGGCAGGTTCCCCTGCAGCCCCCCTCCCCCCGGCTCCGGAAACGGCAACTCGCCCGTCTGTGCCGCGTGGATCGCCTTGAACAGCCGATCATCAAAATACTGGATCCGCTTTGCCCGGACCGGCATCTGGGCATCGATCACCATGACAATCTCGTCGAGGGGCAGACGGCGCGCCTCATCTTCAGGGAGCAAGGAACTCTCTTCGGTCCGTGTGGATTGGCTGCGGCCCTCAAAGGGGTTCTTGCCGATGGACTGTGAGCGCGTGACCACGGTCTTTGTGGTCTTGCCGACCGCCTTGCTCAGCTCCTCGACGGTCTTCTCATCCGAGGGCGTCAGGTAGAGCTTCACGCCGGCATTGCCCTGCAGGGCGCGGCGGGTGTTCTCGCCATAGATTTCATCGAGGGCGGGGATGGTTTGCGTGACCACAGCCAGGTGGCCGCGATAGGTGCGCAGGGTCTCGATGCTCTCGACCACGATGGGCATTTTTCCGAGGCGATTGAACTCGTCGAGCATGATCATCACGGGCCACGGCTCGTCTGGCCCGGGATCCTTTTCCTGCATGGCGGAGAGCAGGTCGGAGAAAAACAGCCGGATCAGCGGCGCGAGCGGCTTCACCATCAGCGGCTGGACCACGAGATACACTGAAAAGGGCTTCTTGCGGATCGTGCGGAAATCAAAGTCCGACACCGCCGTCGCCTCATCGATCGCGGGGTTCTGCCATTGATCGAGCCCCGAGGTCATCAGGAGCGAAACGTAAGACGTCAGCGTATCGTTGTTGGTCGAAGCCAGCCGCGTGAAGATCAGCTTGGCCGCCCTGTTGTCGACCTCGTGGCCCCGCGCGAAATACTCCTTCTGCTTGTTCCCGCCCGAGGCCGCGATGCGGTAGATCTCGCCCAAGGTCGGGCGCTTGCGCTGGAAGGCCAACAGGCCTGCTGCCACGAAGAGATCGATCCCGCCTTTGAGCAGCCCCTGCACCCGGTCATTGTCGCTTTGCAGGAAGAGCGTCGCAAGAAGCTGCAATTCCATCTGCTGGCGCGCGGGATCTTTCAACTCATAGATGCGCAGGAGCGGGTTGTAACGATGCGTGCGCTTGCCCTCCCAATCGGTGGGGGCAAAGCGATAGACCTTGTCGCCTTGGGCGGCGCGGTGCCGGGCCGTGGCCTCGAAACATTCGCCCTTCACATCGAGCGTCACGGCGGAGCCTTGCCAGGTCAGCAGGTTCGGAATGACAAAGCCCGTGGTCTTGCCGCGGCCCGTGGGGGCCACGATCAGCGCATGGGGGAAGACCTTGGAGCAGATGTAGTTGGCGCGGGAGCCCGGCGGCCCCAGCTTGCCGAGGATGAACCCGGTCCCGGGCGCCCCGAAGAAGCCATTGGCCTTCATCTCTCGCGCGGTCTGCCAATGGGTCTGGCCAAAGCGTGTCAGAGCGGACCCCGAGAGGGCGAGGCTCAGCATCAGGCCGGCGGCGGCGAAGCTGCCGACGATCAGGTGAATAAGTTGGGCGTCCTCCGGGCGGCGATCGAGGATCGCCAGATAGTTCTGCGCGATATAGGCAAAGTCGATCTCGGCGCCGAAGCCGAGATCCTGGTAAGTCAGCACCGCCGAGGCGATGGTATAGCCCATGGCCCCGGTCACCAGCGTCACAAGCAGGACGCCCGTGGCGATCCGCGCTTTTCCCATGGCGGCGCTCAATGGACCTGACCCCGCTCGGTCTCGCCATCCACGTCTGTCGCGCGGTGTTTTTCGTATTCGGTGTCGGCAAGATCATCGACTACCTGGCGCAAGGCCTCCGTATTGGCCGTCGCGGCATCGGATTGCAGATAGACCTTGGCGACATAGAGCCGGTCGAGGCGGTCCTCGAGAACCTTTTCCAGCGCATCGGCATCACCGGATGTGAGCCGCTCAAGTTGACGGTCATCCAGCACCCGCGCGATCTCGGTTCGGAAAGCGTCCCGCTCCGCCTCGGTCTCGAAAGGCGCGGACAACTCCCCCGCCCGCTCATGGTCCAGAACACGCGCAATCTCGTCTGCGAGGCGGTCGGTACGGTCAGACTGCGGCGCAGTTTCACCGCGGGCTGCGAGGAGTGCGTCGCGCGGGCCAACCCCAAGCCCCTCGCGCATCTCGGTTTCGCGGCGGACCTGATTGATGACCTCCGTGTCGCGTATCTCGACGACGGCCGCATAGGTCGCGCCGAGCCCACGGGCGAGATGGGACGGCATGTCCGGATAGCGCGCTCGTAAGTCATCCGTGACAGCATCTGCAACAGGCGTGCGGAGGTCGCGTCCCTCCATGATCCGGTCGACCTCGCGGGTGATCTCGCTGGCGCGGGCCGCATCGGTGATGGTCTCCCTGTAGGGTTCAGACCGGTCGATCACATCGCCGGGGCGTGCGAGCAGGTCCCGGTGTGCTTCGAGATACGTGCGCTGCTCCGTCTCGATCCGGCGCTCCGCCCGTGAGACAACCTCCCAGTCCCGGTCCTCGATCTGCTGCGCAGTCAGGCCGTCTGCGCGCATCTCCTGACGGATTGTCCCTTCCATCTCCCGCACCGCGCCCTCATGATAATGGAACCGCTCGCTGACCGGTTCCGCTTCCATGACACCATCCCGGCGCAGCACGGTCTCCCGCTCCAAGAGCGTGCCAAGTTCGACGTGCACATCGTTGAGAATGTCGCGCGCCTGTTCCAGATCGGCGCGGCGTTCGAGGTTCAGATCGCGCGCCTCAGCCACTTTGGAGAGATCATTGGCGATCCATTGATGCTCGAGCGCTGCATTTGAGGCGCCCGTCTCGATCCGGGCCACCACTTCCGATGTGCTGATCCCGGTGCCCCGTAGTGCCGCGTCAATGCGCGATCTCAGGTCGGGCTCGGCCAGTCGCTCGCGCTGGCTGGCGTCAATATTGGCTTCGGAATAGATCCCGCCCTCCGAGGGGGTCTCTGACAGCGTGGATGATCGCAAACCGAGAGGCTGCATGTGCTGGACCTGCGTCTGGATCTCGATGAGACGTTTTTCCAGCACGGGACGTTCCGCGTCAGACTTCTCGGCGATCATGCCCTGCACCCGCGCGAGCTTTTCCGCATAGAGGCTTCTCAGATCCTCGAAGCTTTGATCCTCGGCCATATACACATCTCCTGTTCGGTCCATCTGTCCGCCATGCGCCAGCACCTCGCCCGCGCGGAAGAGTGCCGCGGCGATGTCTTCCCGGGCCTCCCGGGAGGCCTCTGCGGCAAGCGAATGGTAGACGGTTCTGGTGTTGGCGATCTCCGCCAGAGTCCGGGTCAGGTCGGCCCCCACACGTTCCCGCTCGCGGGGTGCCCGCCCCTCTTCTTTCGCGGCGTAGACCTCGCTGGTCCGGGCTGGGTAATGTACAGCCCCGCGATCCACCCGGCGCGTGGCCTCCAGGCGCACGCCATACTTCTCGGCCTCCTCGACCATGGCGAGGCGGAAGTCGTCATAGTTGAAGCGGTGATTGCGGCCGAGGAAGAAGAACTCGCCTTCTTGCGAGCGGCGGTTCAGCACCAGATGCGCATGCGGGTGATCGCGGTCCTCATGCACCGCGATGATGTAATCGAAATGCCCCTCGTCGGTCTGGAAGAACCGCTCGGCCACATCCGTCGCAATGTCGCGCACATCCTCCCCGCGCGTGCCGATGGGGAAGGACATGAGCATGTGTGTGGTCTGGCCCAGCTTGGGCTTGAAGCCCGCATCCCACCGTTTGGCAAAGCGCTCGGTCAGGTCCTTGATGTCACCCGCCTCGAGCTTCGCTTTGCCATCCAGGAACCCGCTACTGTCAACGATATGGGTGGACTTGGTCGTGAGGTAATCGAGCTGGTTTGCGAGCTGCGATTTCGTGTGCGTGCCCCCGCTTCGGATTGCCTTGAAGACCGCCGGCCGATGCCCTGCTGCCGCGCGCACAAGCTGGGTCTGCTTGGCCACGTGCAGCCCTTGCATCGAGCCCCGGACGCGGCTCCAGCCATCCCGAAAGACCTCGCCCGTGACGGCATGGACAGCATCATTCAGCCGCATGGGCAAACTCCCTCAGCGCGGCCGTGGCCTCCAGCTGCATGACGTCGCGCCGACGCCGCAGCAGCAGGTCGATCTCGTCAGCGGAATCCAGAATGAACCGCGCCAGCCCGCGCATCTGTGCAAGGCGCAATTCGGTGAACTCGGCACTCGTGCCGCCCCCTGCCCCCTGCCCCCGCCGGTTGGCCTGCGTCATCTGCTTGGCGATCTGCGCGACCCCATTGCCGACCTCGTGCAGCGAGGCGCGATAGCGCGCCATCTCAGCCGCCATCTGCGCGTCCGGGACAAACACGCCACCTGCCGCCTGGATGAGCCGCCGCAACCCCTCGGCCCGGCTCTCGATCCCCGCCTTCGCCAACACCTCGTCGAGCGCCGCCAGCTCCGCAGCCGTGACCTTCACACTGACTGCTGAGACCGGGATCGCGGCATCGGCCTGGCGCTCGGCATCAGCTTTCAGGACGTAGCGCACGGCCCGCGATGTGACCTCGAAACGCTCAGCCAGCTCGGACGTCGACACACCCTCCGCGGCCTCGCGGACGATCTGCATCTTCTCGATCTCTGTCAGGCGTTTTGTTCGGGACATGCGGAAGAAAGACCCCCTATTTCCTGCCACCTTCCACCAAGGCTGCCCCTACCTTACGATAATATACCAAGCTGTCAATTATATACTTACGTCGCATTCAGGCTCAGGCAGCCTTGGTGTCCGCTTCCCCCGCGGCCCGCAGGGACGCGGCTCTGCCGCCCTCACCACCGGGCGACCCACCTGTCCAATGGGTCCTCTTCCCCAGCACCGCCCGAGGCTCTGGCCGAACACGCATGTGTTCGGACGGAACCGCGGGCGGGCGCAAACCCCTCCGACAGGGCGGACAGGCAGGGTCAAGGAGGGCCAGATTTGGCTTGCCAAATCTCTGCCGCAAAAACCGGGAGGCCTTGGCCGATAGGTTTTTGCGGATGGCCCCCTTGAGGCTGACTGGCCGGTCTGTCGCGGCCTGATCATTCCGGGGGGAGTGCGTCCGTTGAACGCGCAGCGAACGGCACCAAGAAGGGTCGCTGCCGGCGATCACCCGCGCCGGTGACGGCATCCCTGGAACAGGGATCGGGCCGCCCCAAGATCGTCCCGGGGCGGCCCATCCTCGTCAGAGGATTCAGTCCTGGGGATCCTTCGCGCTCGGCGGGAACATCACCAGCTCCGAGACCGCGACCGGGAAGTCGAGCTTGAGGCTGAAGAACTCCGAGCCGTCCCCGTTGCGGGTGTTGCGGAACATCGCGCCCACGCGCTGAAAACGGGTGCGCTCCTGGCCATCGGTGTCGGTGAACTTGACGGGGACGGTGGCGACGTAGTGGTTGGTCATTTGGGTTACTCCTTGTTGCGATGGGGATCACCCGGCACGGGGGCAAGAGGCCCGGTCGCAAGCGCAAATGCCGAGGGTCCGCGGCTAGCCGTGGAAGCCGTATTTGTGCTTGCCGGAGCGAAGCGCAGGGCACGATTGGGCCGACCCCGTGCGATCCACATCTATGAGCAAAAAGGAGAGACCCGATTTTGTGCCGCCACTTTGCAGTCGCGTTCCCACCCGTCGATACCGGTCTGAGGTGGCTTGGTTCGTTCTGATCCAATGCATCTGGATAATGATCCGTCACGCGCACCACACAGCGGGTCAGCGTTCAGCCGCGCGCGAAGATTCGTCGTCTGTGTTGGGTGAGTGCCCCTGCTATCGGCACCAGGGTTGAGGGGGTGGGGGACAGCTGGTGCGGCCACATCGGTATGGCACGGCCAAACCTTCAGCAATGAGCGTACTGCCCACGTCCCGACCGTCAACGAACAACGAGCCACAAAGCCGCCCGAAATTGCATCGATCGGTGCCTTCAGTCCCGGGCCGGCAGGAACAGGCCACGCGCTCAAACTCAATTAACGCCGCACCCCGCACCAATTGACCAAGACGCGCTGTTGCCTGTTCCCCGACCTGGCGCTCTGCAGTGCAGGATGGTCTCCATGTCTCAGGCGCGTTAAACCCGACGAGACGCACGTTCGCTGTCATGCCTCGAATATCAATCGTATCACCATCAATGATCCGCACATCGCTGGCTCGAAGCGACCGGTCTTGCGAGGCGGGTCGCTCTGCAGGTGGCGCGACCGGCGATAGGAAACTGGAAGACATCCAGCCCACTCCCAAGTTAGACCGAATTTGGGTCCATTGCCCTTCATCGCGAAGCATTTCGACGCGAGTCCCTTCGCTCAAGACGCCCATCACAGCGTTCGCGGTAGACGGCTCAGAACGTTGGTTGACACGTGTCCCTGTCACATAGACGTAAGTGGTGTTTGTCGTTTGCGATGTGGGAATTGCTGACGGACTGTAGGGTGTGGATCGCGAATTCGACGTCTCAAACAATGATCCAACCAACGCGAAGAACCCGACAGCGATCACCAACGGCACCATGATTTGGCGTTGAGCCTTGCGCACGGCACGCCGAGGTGCGGTGATTGCGCGGCTCACGGAGATCGAACGGGGTCTCGCCTGAACGGCTCTGGGGCTGCGCTTTGGTGCTGGTTTCGAAGTGCCGGCGTCGGCAGCTGCCCTTGTCTGGGCCGGTTTTTCCCCTTCCAGTTTCAGGACTTTGTGCAGGCTGGCGTACTGAGCTTTGCTCAGGCGAGTCTCCGTCCCGTGACGCTCAAACCGTTCAGCCATGTTTGTGAGAAAAGACACTTCCCAATCGTTTGCCTGCCCGGACCGCAAACGCGCATCAATGCGTGATTGGATCTCTTTGGTGCGTTCCGGAGAAAAAGGCATCGAGGAAAAACCTGTTCGGGTGTTGAGCTGCGCAACAAATGTCTTCTGCCGCACGGCCACATTAAGCTGTGATTGCATCGAGATACCATCCAGCCATTCCCAAAACCACATTGGCCGTGTTGCAGTCATCCAGACTTTTTCTACTCATTGCTGGAGTTCGCTGCGACACCCCTGAGGTTCGCAAACATTTGAGAAACGACGAAAGGGCCGCCCGAAGGCGACCCTCTATGTTCACGTATCCGCAGTCCTCTTAGCCGGGTCAGCAACCCGCATGACCGTCAGGCCTTTCGCTTCCGCCTTCTGCCCGAGGTTCAGCGCGACCCCGTTGCCGCCGAAGAGGACAACCCCCGTCGCCGCGAACTTGTCGTCGAGCATTTCGTCGTTGCACTTGAACGGTGCCGCCCGCCCATGCGCGGACCAGCGAGGATCAAAGCGCGCCTGCGCGACCCCGCGTGCCCGGGCCCACCGAGCCGCAATCATCTCTGCCCCGCGCTTGCCACCCTTGTGGCAGAGGAAGATCTCCTGGTTGCGGTTCTGCTTGATCCGTTCGCGAACCTTGTCGAGCGTGTTGAAGATCACATCGACATCGGTCCAGTCGGTGGCGCCTGAGACGATCAGGGGCACCCCCTCGACTTTCGACTTCTCGGCAGTCTCGCGGTCGTGCTGTTCAAGGAGCTGCCGTGCCTCGAAGACTGCCCCGGTCTCCTGCGCCCGGACGCTTGCCCGCGATCCGGCTGCCGGGATGAAAGCGTGGCCCGTCTCGATCTCGTAGCATTCCGCCGCCGCCTCGCTCATCACCTCGATGGCGCTCACAATCTCGCGCAGTTGCACAAAGCGCGCCTGCGCCTCTTCGAGCGCGGTCTCGGCGATTTCCGATCCGTCGTGGGATTTTGCCAGCGCGCCGATCTTGTCGGCGGTGCGGTCGACCTCCTTGCCGAGTGCCACCTTGCGGCGCTGCAGGATCGTCGCGAGCCCATGGGCCAGCGGTTCGATTTCTGCTTCAAGCCCGGTCCCGCGCAGCTGGCCGAGCAAAGCCTCGAAGCTCTCGCGGACGATGTGGTCGGTCAGAACGTGATCCTCCGGGATCGGCAGCTGCGCGTCCTTTTCAGTCAGTCCGAAAAGTTCGATGGTCTCGTAGGTGTTTGCAGTGTCGTAAGCCATGTCTGGTCTCCAGTGTTCGGTTCCAAGGCCACCACGTGAGTGTGGGGGCATGGCCGAATGCCTGGTTTCCGAATCTGCCCGGGTCAGGGACGGCGTAGCCGCCGGCTTGCCGGGCGCAAAAGTTTTCCGCGCGCAGCACCCGACACATGCGCGCGCTCACGCACGGGACCGCCCTGTACCACTGGCGCCGCCCTCGCCGAAAAGTTTTGCGATCCTTGACGCGGGCTGATTTGGGGGCCATCCGGAGGATATGCTTCCGCGCTCATGTGTGTGTGTTTTGACGGTAGGTTTGCCCGACCCGAGCAGGCAAACGGCCTGACCGGACGCGGGAGACGGATGGAGCGGCGGGATCGTTTTGGCCTCGGGCCAAAACAGACCAGAGCGCAATCCGGCGGAGCGGCCGGGGACGGACGTGCTCGCGAGGCGGGCAAACCGGGGGCCTGGGTGCGACGCCGCGGTGAGGCCGCATGGCCGAATGCGCGACGGACCGAAGGGCCGTTCTCCCCTGCGACACGCGAAGCCGAGCTGGGGAGGCCGCAAGGCTTAGCCTAAGGTTGATGTGCTGGCGACGCCGCTGCCGACTATAAGGATTGCTTTTCCAAGCATTCGACGTGATGGGCGAATTGTGGTCATTCGTTGCGATCTGCGCGAGTCTGTTTAACGCAAGTACCTGGCAACCTCCTCTCACGCGGCGCCCGCTCGAGGATTTGGATCCGCTGAATCAGACCTAGCCGCCGAGGCATTGGCGTGAGATATAGGGGCAATAGAGGGTAGGTGGTAAGCCACGCATTGTTAGTTGGTCGGCTACCATTCGCACTATGTCAGTTCTCTCTACGTGCGTTCGGCCAGTAGGATGAATTGGTCTCAAGAATCGACTCAAGATGCCGCATGTAAATAGAAAGTAACGTAGTATCATGGAAGTTCTGTTCTCAACAAATCTCAAGCCAATGGCCGACTTGGAAGTGGGAGAAATCGGTCTCTGTAACTTTGGCAGAGGGGCAGAACTCGCCATGCTTGTTGTAAAACTCGATGAAGACCTTGGCTTCGCGACACTGAATGGCCAAGGCGACGACCTATTCAGTATTCACTATGTAGATCACAGACCTGACCTCTGCCTCTCGTATGGCCAAGACTGGAAACTGGTGCTCGACCCCGCTGGAGATATCCAAGTGGGAAGCTACGCCTCACCTGAAATTGGCGACATCGTCATGTGGAACGGTGCCTTTGGCTTATGCGCATTTCAGTCCCGAGGGCCTATGAGGAACAAGATCAACTGTCCACTGGCAGGTACTAAACCCGACAGATCACCCATCGAAGCAGTATTTAGGTCCTGGAAAATTGTCCTCAACGAAAATGATCCCGAGACTGGTCTCGCGCCCGTGATCTTCCGCCATTCTGCCAAGAAGGTTTCGCAACCTTGATGGAAGCATCGTCAAACAAAACCAGACACCCGTAAAGTTGCTGATGCGGTTACTGAAGTGGCTTCACAAACATCTGCCAATAAGTTTCTGCCGCACCCTCGAACGTCAGCTTCTGGTCTCTGTTTTGGCCAAAGTGTGCCATCCCCATACTCCGCAGATACAGGGTTTGCTCATCGGCCTCGACGGTTAGGTTCTCATTGAACCCGTTGGTGTCTGCATTTTCGGTCGCAGTGTAAGCAATGCCCCCCATATGCCGCCCCCCCATGAACACGGTGCAGCGGCTAGCAGACTGACCGTTATGGTAGGCAACAGCGCTGAAGCGATTTGCGTCAAGCCTGCGGAACGACCCGTCAATCTCGGGATTGCGAGCCGACAATTCAGAAAGCGAGTTCTCGAAATATTTTGCCATGAACTCAAACGCCTCGGTCTGGAAAGCATCACAATCACGGTCTGTGAACGTTTTGGCCACCCGCAGATTACTTGACCGGATCACTTGAGCCGGTGTCGATCTGTTGACTGACTGCGTGTTTTGCATGATGGCAGGTGCCGCTGACTGCTTGGTGACCGATTGTGGACTACCGTTGCGCTTTGCTGCCGCCTGAACGGCTTCGGCGACGAGACGGAACGCATGGTCGATGTCCGGCCATTGCGTGACCGGACGACCGTCCGTTGGCGTGGCCATCAGCTTGCCGAAGGGTGCGCCATGCCAGAGGCAATCGCGCAGAATGACCGGGATCACGATGGCCTCTCCCACCTTATGCCGTTCCAGCGCACGAGTCATCTCGATCTCATAACAATAGTCAGAGTTTAGAAAATCCGGGCTTACCAGCAGCAGGATGATCTCATCGGCTTCAATGTGCGCGTCGATCTCACCGGCGAAGTCCTGCCCCGCCTCAATCCGGCGGTCGTGCCAGGTCTCTATCAGGCCTTGACGCTGAAGGATTCTGAGCTGGCATTCCAGCTGGTCTCGTAGTGCCTCGTCAGCGTGGCAGTAGGAAAAGAAAACCGTCGTCATGTTAACCCATCATTGAAAATCAGTGAGCCTGGTTGCGCGCCAGGATTTGCTGCTCGGTGCCTTCACGCCCCATGAGAGAGGCCATCTTCTTAGCCTTCTCGTATCCCTCGGGAAGTTTCGCGATCTCTGCCCTAAGTTTATGACGTTCTAGGTGCTGAACGTTTGGCATGAGAAGCGTTTGATCTCGCACCACCACGCCCGTTACGACTACCGGCGCATTAATCTGACCGATTTCCTTTGACGCTTTGAAGCTGTGACCATGGTGAGCAAGCCGCTCCTTGATCGCATGAACCAGCATCCCGGGAACGTTTTGCCCTGAAACTGTTATGTCATCGACATACACGCTAACCTGGCATCCGGCATCACGGGTCAGCTGATCAATCTCGTCCCACATGTCAGCGTAGGCCCAAAAGGCCAGCGATGGGCTGGCAGGGCTTCCGGCTGGCAGAACCCCGTTCAGCGTTGTGAGATCAAGGAGGACCTTCACTACGTCGGGAGGGCACCCAAGATATTTTCCAAAGAACCATGCTACCTTGCTGGCTGTGCAGCTCGGATAGAAATCTTCGATGTCGAGAAGATGGAACGCTGCTGCACCGCGATGCCGTGCGGCATTGTCGATGTTCGAGCGACCGCGCACTGGCGACATCAGGTAGTCCGGAGTTTTCACCCGCAGCAGCAACTCTCCGATCCGCCGTTGAATACGCTTCAGATCGCCCCGTGGTGCAAGGACAGGACGGAATGTTCCGTCTTTTTTCTTCTTGCGCAGAGGCTTGTAGAGATCGGGTGCGGCCTTCAACTCAGCAAACTTCTCGGAACTGGTCTGTAATAGTTTGAACAACTTTTTGCGTGTGCTGCACCGATAGAGGGCACATTGATCGAGGGCATAGGACTTGTCGCGGCGCTTCGTCATGATGACGCTCGCTTCCGCTCGATCATCCTCAGAAAATCAAGTATCTTGTCAGCGACAACCCCACGCGCTTTCTCGATAGCGCCCGGCGTCGTGCCTTCTGTCAGCTTCTCGTCAAAAAACCAGATCGAACTGACTGGCAGATCAAACTCTTCGGCGTATCGTGCAACGATTTCCTGACTTGGCACTTTCCGGCATCGTTCGATATCAGAAAGGTGCGATTGGGAAATATCGAGGCGTTCCGCCAACTCGTTCTGTTTCAGGTCATGGAAGACCCGGATCAATCTCAGTGCTTCACCTAGCATTCTCGGTCCTCCTTTCGCCAAATGCGAACATTAAGGGTCGCGCGGTTAGTCGCCGGACAACCGGGACAGCCATTCGATGAGGTCAAAGAGTTTCCCCATCCCCCAGGCTACCCAGAATGCGCCCTTTAACAGGCGAGACTTCCACGTCGGCTTGCGCTTCCGTTTTGTCTCGCGTGTCCCACGCTGGCTGATCTCGTCGGTGTCGTAAGCCATGTTATGGCCTCCTCTGCTGGCCCTGCCGCAGGATTGCGGAAGGGTGTCGCCACCAGCGCGAGGAACGGAGAGACCGTCCTTATCCCTTATGCTGGCCCCCCGGGGTCGCCCGGGGGGCCGCCGCCCCGCCGCCGCCACAGGGGCCGCTTGGGGGGTAGGCGTCAGAGGGAACTAGCCCCTCCACGGATCGGTGAACCGACCCTAAGTACAGCGATTTTATTCCGAACCGAACCGAAGCCCGGCATACCGATAAGACATAGATAGGATCTTCCTTGCGCGATACAAGATCGCTGTAGGCGATTTTTTTGCAACTTCCCTAAGGGACACCGTTACGAACGAAGACGCCGTCATCGAGGCCCTGAAAGTCCAAGAAGGTCGCTTCCGGACCTTCGCTGTATCCGTCACCGATGTCCGGTTTTGGCCGAGTGCATTGCTTCAGTCCAGATCGACGCCGCCGAGGCGCGGCACATGGACATGCGTTCGTACAAGAAATGCAGCGGCCGCGCCGGCCAAAGCGCCGAAGAGATGCGCCTCCCACGAGACGCTGGGTTGGCCTGGAAAAACGCCCCAGAGAAGGGAGCCATAGAGGACACCGACCACCAGTGCCGCGCCCAGCGTGATCGGGGAGCGATCCACGAGGCCGCGCGCGACGAGGAAGCCAAACCAGCCGAAGACGAGCCCTGACGCGCCGATATGGATGGCCGAGCTTCCGAACAGCCAGACAAGACCGCCGCCGAGGCCGATCACCACGGCGTTCACGGCCAGCAAGGCCCGCGTGGTCGTAGCCACCAGCAGCCCACCCATCACCAGGAGCGGCGGCGTATTGGCCATAAGATGCGCGAAGCTTCCATGCAGGAGGGGCATGGCGATGACACCATCCAATCCGCTGACATGCCGGGGGATCAGGCCGAAGGCCGGGTTCAAACCGTAACCGAAGATCCAATTGACGACCTGGACCGCCCAGAGCAGCGCGACAAAGGCGACAAGCGCCGCGGTGCGCCGAAAGAAGGCGCGCATGTGATCCCGGTTCATCATGTTGGCGACAGTAGACGTCACCACAGCGCCTTCAATGGTTTTCGCGCGCTGCACTGGATGCCGCCGCCTGCAACGGAGTTCGGGGCGGCCAACTTGGTTACAGCCCAAGCCAAGAAAATGGCCTCGATCTTACACGGTGTTCCCCGGGCGAAAGGGCTGCGGTTCACGCTCGGGGCGCTTCAGGGCTTCGGCGTATTTGCGGGCATTGCCGTCAATCGTGCCGTGCCAGAGCTGCGAGACGAAGGCCCGGGCGTTTTGGACCGTCATGTCTTTCAGCGAAGGGGACAGCGCCATGAAAAGCTCATCCTCGCTGATCGCAGCGGCGCGGTGCATGGCGTCCGCGTAAAATGACGGGTCGTTGAAAACCTGCTGGTTCAGCGGCATCCGCGCGAGGTTCTCTTCCGGGATCGCCATGAAGATCGTGTCCTGCAGGTCGGTCAGATACGCACGCCGCGATGTGGATACCGGCTTTCCAGCTGCCTTGGCCTCCAGATATGCCTGCCTTGTCCTGTCGAGCTTTGCCCTTGCATGGGTCATGAGGACATCACGCTTGCGGTCAGGCAGCGCAAATCCGGTGCAGCGCTCGATATGGGCGAGGAGATCTGCAACCTCTGACTCAACATTAAAGCTCTCGAACCATGGATCCGTCCCTGATCTAGCCGCCACGCGCCCGCCCTCGATATTGCGGTAATATATTATTGTATCGCATTTACACCAGATCGCAAGCGGGTGGCGTCCTTCACGCAAACGGACATGAAAAAAGGGGAACCGTGGTCCCACGGCTCCCCTTTGGGTTCAGATCGTCTCCCCCTCGCGCGCCGATTAGGCGACCAAGGAGAGCCCCGCGCCCGCGTCCTGCGGCTGCTCACCGCTGTCGATGAACGGGATGATCGAGAAGGTCTGCCCGCCGCGCTGCTCTTCGTTCTGCACGGCGTTCACGCGCAGGTCACCATCGGGCGTGTTGATCAGCAGCGACAGGTAGTCATTGCCCGTGCGGCTGCTTTTCGCCATCCACGCCGAGCCGACGCGGATCGGTGTGCCCCGGGGCGAGCTGACCTCGATGCGGTAATCGGGGTGGGTCTCTTCGGATTTGTAGCTGTTCTCGATCAGCATGAACTCCAGATCGAACATCATGTTCGCGATGTAGCCGGTGAAGGCGTTGTCGGCGTCCATGGCGGTGAGTTCGCCCGAGATCGAGCCGGATTTCATCAGGCCGTTCGAGACCAGCGGGATGATCTCGAACGCGCCGCTCTGGGCCGCGCGCGCCTCTTTCGTCTGCACCGCGTTGACCCGGAACGGGCCCAAGCCGACATCGATCTGCATCGAGATGTAGGGGTTGCCGCTGGTATTGCCGGTCTCGTTCCAGGCCGTGCCGATGCGCACCTTGCGGCCTGATTTGTTGACTGCAGTCACGTCAAAATCCGGGCTGCGTTCGGATATCTTGGCCCGCGCCTCCAACTGGATGGCGATGTCAAAGCGTGCCCCGTGAATCATGCCGGTGTACTGAGCGGCTGCGGTCTCGACATTGCGGGTGAGGGTTCCTGCGAACATGGGATGGTTCCTTTTGGATTGGCCGGTGCCTGACGTTTTTGCCAGCGCATCCGGGATTGCTTTCTCGACCCCTTGAGGGATCACAAATCAGAAAGCCTGCTTTCCTTTCAGCCCCGCCCACGGGTCAGGGCTGCCGTCCGAGTGGGAATGCCCCCGCGCCTCCGCGTGCTACGCCCCTCCCCTGCCCGTCTGGTCTTGATTGGCTGCCCGGATTTTCCGCGCCGTCCTCCGGTCGCGCGATGAAGAACTCCGCCTCTTTGCCGTTCAACCGGTGCCCTTCCTGGTCGGTCAGACCGATGCAGCTACCATTCGGCACGTAGGTAATGAGGTACTGACCGAGCCGGTCCTTGTGGACAACGTAGCCGGTATTGGCCCAGTGCACGGTCTGCCCGGCATCGACGGCCGCCTTGATGTCATCGAGTGTCATGTGATCCTCCTTACGAAGAGTGGTGGGCAAACGACACAAGAAGCCCGGTCGTCCAACCGGGCTTCCATGCAGCATTCGTTTGGCAAACGGCCGAGACCTGTCAGGCGCTTTGCGTGGCTTGCGTCGCACGCGCCGCCATCCAATCTTTCAGGCCAAGAACCGTTCGGCCGGCGGCGACCTCGGAGGCCCAGGCAACCCTTGGGTCGCCGCAGGGCTCATCGCCAGAATGCCGGTCGATGTGGCCATTGGCCATCCATGGCTCAGGTTGTATCCGTCGCAGCCAGTCTGCCATGGTCGGGATGCGGCCCTGGCAGTCTTCGCGAACGTGTTGCTCGCCGATCCAGCGCACGGGAATGTCCCGACCTGCGCTATTGGTCAGGGTCAGGCCAAAGACACGTTCGGCATCGAACAGGCCTTGGGCATGGTGGCGCATGGCGCGGTGCGTGAAGAGCGCGAGGTGCTCTTTCGAGGCATCGAACCAGTCGTGGATCGCCTGATAGTCAGACGGCACCCCGCCGAATTTCCGGGCGGAGCTTTCGGCATGATGAAGCGGATGGGCCATCTCAAAGACCCTCGTCATAGCTGTGCGAGCATTCGACATAGCGGTCCGCGTGATCGAGCGTGATGCTGTCTGCTGCAATGTCCCAAGTCAGCGTGCCATAGCCGCCCTCATTGTTTTCGAACCCCGGGTGATGGTGATAGGCCAGCGACCAGGCGAAGTCGCCAACCTCTGCGGCAAGCGCCTCCGGCAGCTGGACCTCTGCAGGCTGCACCGTCACATCCTCGACATTGCCGGAGTCGCCATAGCCTTCGTATTCGGCAGTGACCCCGCTGATGCCAAGCGCACGTAGTTGCGCGAGCAGCTCCGTTCGGGATGCCTTCAAGGTGGTTTCGCGCTCCGCGCGCCACTGAGCCGCCATTGCGGCATAATCGATCTGGGGATTGGTCATGGGTCCGTCCTCTTGTCTGTAATTGGGGGGCCGGGCGTGGCATTGGTCAGCGCGCGGCCGGAAAGCGCAGACCGGTGAAACCCAGATCCGCGACGCCCGGCCCAAAGCCCTCTTTGACTTTTCAGGCGGCTTGTTCTGACGTCATGGCGGCTTCCTGCCCCACGATCCGGGCCAGAATGCTTCCCGTGTCGATCCCGTCCCCATGCGGCAGGAACACCCGCAGCTGGAAGGCGATGATCTCCGTGAAACACCCCATTGCCTTGAGGCCATCAATCATGCCCCGATCCGCGCCGCCCAGCTCGAGGCGCATCTCGCCTGCGACACGGCGACGGGTCAGGGTCAGACCCCGGCCCAGATCGACAGGCGCGGTGGTGCCGAGGGCGGCGGTCAACATCTCCTGCGGTGTTTGCGGGTTGGAGACGAGGAAGCGGGCGCGCAGCGCGGCCGCCCCTTCCTCGCTCAGCGTGCGCCCGATCATGGCGGTCGCCCCATCGGGCGTGACCCGGTAGATGCGCTCATTGGTGGTCGGAATGTCCTTCCAGATCGGCAGCAGCAGCCCGGTCAGCAGGTAGAGCTTGGTCGTGGTGGTTTTTGGCAGGGACGCAGCCTCTGCGTCCCAAAGCTGGGTGAACTCGCGCCGCTCAATATCTTCCCAAGCCGAGGACTCGAACCGCGCCTCTTCGAGATAGCTCGACCCGTTTGGCCGCACCACCTTGCGCATCAGCGTGACGATGTCCTCGTCATACATCTGCATGGGCCGCGCCGAGATGAGCGCCGCGCGACCGGAGGCGCGATTGACCATCGGCAGCTTGTCGGGGTTGCGCGATATGGCCTCTTCGGCGCCCAGGACATACACTGGGTCCGTCACCTCAAGTCCGATAATCCTCGTCACGGCGCCGGATTTCGGGCAGGTCCAGAGATCCTCTGTGGAGACCTGCTCGATCTTTTCGCCGCGCAGGGTTTCCACGCCGAGATCGAGCGTGCCTGCCGCGCGCGCGCGTTCGGTCTGATCAGCGATCCGGCGCATGAACTCGCCAAAGAGCGCGTTCTGCATGTGGATGGGCAGGGCCAGAACTCGGTTGAGAAACCGCTGGATCGGCGGCAGCTCCTCAAGGAGCACCCCGTCCTTGTCGATCAGCCGCAGGGCTGTCCAGTCGGTGAAGCTCTCGTAGCTCATCGCCTCAGCGCGCCCGGCGGCAAGATCGGCGAAATACCCACGCAGCGCCGCCCGCGCGATCGGGCTTTCGAGATTGTCCTCCTCCCGGAACATGCCCTGCGAGCCGGTCTCGCGCTGACCCTTGGTCAAGGCCCCCAGCTGGTCGAGGCGTTTGGCTATAGTCGAGGTGAAACGTTTTTCGCCATGCACATCCGAGGTGCAGACCCGGAAGAAGGGCGCGCTGACCTGAGCCGAGCGATGCGTGCGCCCGAGCCCCTGGATGGCCGCATCCGCGCGCCAGCCGGGCTCCAGAAGATAGTGCCGCCGCCGTTTCTGGTTCTTCGCCGTTTGCGCCGCGTGATAGGACCGGCCCGTACCGCCTGCATCGGAGAAAATAAGGATATCCTTCTCGCCGTCCATGAAGGCTTGGGTTTCGGATGAATTGCTGCTGGCGGCGCGTTTCTCGATGAAGAGGTGGCCATCCTCGGCCTTGAGGGGCCGGATGGACCGGCCCGTGACCTCTGCTACAGCCTCGTCGCCAAAGGCCCAGAGGATCTGATCGAGCGCCGAGGGGATCGGGGCCAGCGTCATCAACTCCATCATGGCCGCGTCACGCAGAGCGAGCGCCTCGCGCGAGACGACCAGCGCGCCAGTTTCATCGCGGAGCGGCTCGGCCACCATATTGCCATCGATCTCCACGAGCTTTTGAGCATGGATTGGGAAGGCCTGTTCGAGGTAGCCGAGAACATAGTCGCGCGGCGTCAAGGCACCCTCGACGAGTTCATCCTCGGGATCCATCGTCTCAAGTCGACGTTTCAGCAGGCTCTCACCCGTCGAGACCACCTGGATGACGCAAGCCTTGCCCGCCGCCAGATCGTCCTCGATGGCGCGGATAATGCTTGGAGCCTTCATGCCCATCAGGAGATGGTTGAAGAAGCGCTGTTTCGTGCTTTCGAAGCGGGACTTGGCCGAGGCGCGTGCGGCCGACGCATTGGTCTCGCCCGAGGCGTCGTTGACGCCGGTCGCCGTCAGCGCGGCTTCGAGATTGTGGTGGATGGTGCGAAACGCTCCAGCGTAGGCGTCATAGACCTCGATCTGGGCCGGAGTGAGCGCGTGTTCGAGCACGTCATACTCCACCCCATCAAAACTGAGGGCACGCGCCGTGTAAAGCCCGAGCGTCTTGAGATCGCGCGCGACCACCTCCATGGCAGCGACACCGCCGGCTTCCATCGCAGAAACGAAGCTCTCGCGGCTTGGGACGGGGTATTCGGGGCCCTGCCCCCAGAGCCCCAGCCGCGCGGCATAGGCCAGGTTGTGCACGCTCGTGGCACCCGTGGCCGAGATGTAGAAGACGCGAGCGCGGGGTGCTGCCAGTTGCAGCCGCAGGCCAGCAAGGCCCTGCTGGGAGGGTTTGACCCCCCTGCCCTGCTCGGACCCGGCCGCGTTCTGCATGGCATGGGCCTCATCAAAGGCCAGTACGCCTTCAAAGTCTTCGCCCATCCAGTCGAGGATCTGGCTCAGTCGTGTGGTGCCGCATTTGCCCGCGGACCGCAGCGTGGCGTAGGTGACGAAGAGAATACCGTCACCCATAGGGACGGGCTGCTCCGGTTTCCATTTTGAGAGCGGCTGGATGTCGGCTGGCGAGCCGCCGAGATCGGTCCAGTCGCGGATGGCGTCCTCGATGAGCGTGGCGGATTTGGAGACCCAGATCGCCTTTCTGCGACCGGCCAGCCAGTTCACGAGAATGAGCCCCGCGCATTCGCGCCCCTTGCCGCAACCGGTGCCGTCGCCGAGGAAATAGCCAAGGCGATAGGCACGTGCATCCGGGTCATCATCGGCGCGCGTCAGCTTGGTCTGGTCGTCATCGATCGCGAACCGACCCGGCAGGTCGCGCCGATGGGCGTCATGCGCCATGATGATGGTTTCCAGCTGCGCCTCGGAGAGATGTCCCTCCTCGATCAACCGTGCGGGCAGGCGCAAGTCATCACGGCCCGTATTTGAGGGCATGGGCGGGGCAACCGAGGCCATGGCGATGCTTTCAACGAGCGGCGTGGGATGTTCCTGCGCATCCGCAATCTTGATCCGTTGCGGACGGTAGCGCGCATAGATGTCCGAGATGGGCATGTTGTTGCGCGGGGTCTGAAGGCTCGTGAAGCTGAGCGGACGGACGGCATTGGCCCTGGCTGTGGGGGCGGTGATAACACCGGCAGCGGTCTTGCGCGGGACAGATGATCGAACGGTCGGCCGAGCATGAGGGATCGCTTCAACCCGTTGGGCCGGGCTCATCTCGGTCCGTGTTGCGGCCACGGCATCGACAAATGGAAGGGCTTCATCCAGATCGCACAAAGTGGCGCGGATCATCTCGCCGCCCTCCTGCACCTTGTCGAAGACCATGAGCTGGGTTTCGACAGAGGTGCCGAGCTTGCGGTAGACCTGCCTCGGCATCGTCAGCGCCAATCGTGGCGTCAGGAGACCGCAGGCGCGGGACCAATGCGCGGCATCGCGTTCGGGCGTGAACCCCGGCGGCATGATCGCCACCAGGCGCCCACCTGGTGCCAGGCGCTTTGCAGCCGCAATGAGATGTTTGGCAGCGATGTGCTTGTCGCGGGATCGGTCGACCGAGGAGGCGAAGGGCGGATTCATCACCACGACGTCGGGTAGAACCGGCGTCTGAAGCAGATCGTCGATATGCTCGCCGTCATGGCCCGTCACATCGCCACCAAAGGCCGCGCGCAAAAGGCTCTGGCGAAAGGGGTCGATCTCGTTGAGCACAAGGGTGGCACCGGCCCGGGCGGCGAAAGCTGCCAGGGCACCGGTGCCAGCCGAGGGCTCCAGCACGGTCTCGCCCTTGCGAACGGCTGCCGCCCGCAAGGCCAGCGCCGCAAATGGCAGCGGCGTGGAAAACTGCTGTAGCCGGATCTGCTGCTCTGACCGGCGGGTTTCCGTAAGGAGACGTGAGGCGAGGAGTTTTGCGTTGGCGATGTCTGCTGTGGCACCGGCCCCACGCAGAAGCACCTGGATGGCCGCTGCCTGCATCATGTCATAGGCCATGCGCCAGTCCCAGGCGCCACCGGCATCGCTGCCATGAAACGTCTCGCGCATGATACGCGCGAGCGCTGAACTGCGCAGGGGCTGGTCATCGACCTCCGTGCCGATTTGCGCGAGGGCAGAGGCGAGATCGGCTTCGGAGATTGCGAGAGCCGGGTTGGCCGTTCTGGGTTTGGACATGGGGATTTTCCTTTGGATCAGGGTCTGAGTTCCAAAGGACAAAAAGCCCGCTTTCGCTTTTCAGGGTGACGGGGGTCAGACCGCGCTGCCCCCCAAGGCTTGGTCAGGACTTGGGTTCGACCTGCCGCTTCGCATCAATCAATGCCTGTGCGGCCTGCATCACCTGAACCTGAGATGTTCCCGAGCGTGCATCCTCCAGCGCGGCCTGCACCTGCGCGCAAAACCACGTATCATACGAATTGACATCAGCCGCCACGGAAATGCTCCTCGAGCCCGATATCCAGCAGCTTGCCGAGGTCATCGGGCATGTCTGCAACGCGCACAGCAATTGGGAAACGGTGCCCCGTCAGGTCAGGCGCGCATTGCTCCTCTAGCCCGAGGTGCTGCCTATCCTTTTCCGTCTCAATCATTGTGCTTTCTCCGACCGTATTATCAGCCGATGCTACATATTCCAACTAGGCGTCGTAAACGATAATGCCAAAGGGTCACAGCAAGCTGGCCCACTTACCGATCGGGCACCGCTTCAAGGGAAGTTTCGAACCGCTTGCCCGCCGCTGCAGCTTCTTTCAAGAGCGCGTCGAAATTGTCAGGTGGATTGCCATCTTCCAGCATCCCTTTGAACGTCGCATAGGCATCCGTCTTGCTGCCGTAGGCGCGCAGGGTCTTGTCGTCGTTCACCCAGGCCACCACGATGACCTTCGCATCGCTGTTGAACCGATAGAACAGCCGATACTGCTGGAAGAATTTCGCCCGGAACCAATGCTTGCGGTGATCGCCGAGTGTGCCGCCTTGCCGGAAGGCGGCGGCACCCGGATCTGCCGGTATGGCCTCGGTGACCAGCTTGAAGATGGCGGCCAGCCGTTTCGTCGGGTTTTTCTTGCGCCAGGTCTTAGGATCGCGTGCCTTACGCGCCTCGACCTCTTCAATCAGCCCTTCGAGCTGATCCAGAAAGAGCGGATGCGCATAAATCGACCATCCGTTTACGACAAGGGGCGCTTGGGCGGGCACGCTATCGCCGCTCATTCATCCTCGAGCGATAGCGGCGCATCGAGATCGACGTCAACGTCTCCGACCAGTGCTGCAAGACGGTCATGCAAAGCCCCATCGAACGCCCGAATGCGGTCCGGATGCGCCTTGATATCGGCCTCGACAAAATCGAGAAAGGCTCCGAGCACGGGATCTTCCTCGTCGCTGCGCACGGGCTCGATATAGACCCTGCCACTCGGCTCGGTGCAGTAACGAATCTGGTCGCCCTTGCCCAGCTTGAGCTGTTTGCGCACACCCGCCGGCACGGTCGTCTGATACCGATCCGTGAGTTTCGAGACATCTTGTGCGAGGGCTGTCATGGCAGTCTCCTGAAGAAAAGGTTCTTTGCTGCCCGCGATAGGTAATGCATTTGCATTGCCTTGTCAAGACAAGCCGCAGCATCTGCTGTCGCCGGGCAGGTCGATGAACCGTCCGGCGCAGGACCTAATTTCGCCCCGCCAGGAACTCCGCCAGCACCGGGCTAGCCGCACCTTTCGCGGAGCTGAGCAGCTCCGAGCCCGCAAGCGAGGCCTTCGACAGGCGTACGAGCCCACCAGTTTCCTCGATGCGGTAGCAGCGGCGCTTTTGCCGCCCGCGCCTGTAGTGGGTCGCGGTGACAATCTGGCAGGTACTGCCATCGGTGAGCGTCACAGGTGCTGCGAGCTTGATCTTGTCGCCTTCCTCGTAGTCCGGGATCGCAGCCCAGTCCTGGCAGCGCTGGCGCCAGGCATGAGCATAGCTGTCTGGGTCTTTCAGCTCGGACAGCAGGGCCAATAGGCTCAGTGGCGCGCGGGATTCGACCGGTCCCGCGCTTTCCTCCATGTCCTTGTAGCCCCAGCAGCCGTCATCATATCGGGTAAGGAATACGGCGGCGAAAGTGATGGAGCCATCCGCATCGGTGACATAGGTCGTGTCTTCGACAGGGGTGCCGTCGATATTTGTGACCTTTGCCGCCGCGTACCAAGTCGAACCCACCTTGCAGGCTTTGACCAGTTCCGTCTTGCGCCTTTCGCCATGAGAGGTGCAGAGCCGGGCAATCTCCGCTTTCTCATCCGCGTAGGTCTGGACGCGGCCGTCGGTGTAGAAGAGCCAACCCATCACGCCGCCCTCCGGTCATCGATTTCCATCAGCGCATCGAGCGGCACGCGGTAGGGCTGCATGGCGTCGAAATCCTCGCAATTGCCGCAGTTCTGCACGATCGCGAAGGTGTCGCAGGCATCCTTGAGGATGACCCGGAAGGTGCCGCCGAGGCCCGAGGGCACCTCGTAGGTCCCGCCGATGAGATAGTCCGAGGCCCGGCGTTTGAGGACGCGGATGCTGTGGCCATCGGTGGCGAGCCGGATCGCACCCCGCCCCCGGTCGATGAGCACCTGCACGTCATCCAGGATGTCGGTGTAGAACTGGCCGGTCAGATCGCGAAACGCCATGCGGCGCTGCGCCATCCAGTCGGTGTCCCGAAACGGGTTCATGCCATCGGCGAAAGCAAAGGACGGATCGGCCTGCTCGGTGGTGACGATACGGGTGGTCGTGCCATCGATGCCGTTTGAGCGCAGATGCACGCCATTGCCGACGATGAGGATCAGGGCGGGCCTGTCCACGGGCCCGTTCCAGTTGGGCAGGAAGGTTTTGCAGGCGCGTGCATGGGCGATCTGCGCCGCAACAGCGGACGCAGAGAACTTGAGAATAGCCATGGGGATGTCTTTCTGTTCGGTTTGGAAGGGTCGACCCGCGCGGGTGGCATGGCCCACGCGCGGGTCGCGTGATGGCTCAGGCCGCTTGCGCGACCTCGCTGTCAGGCTCCGGGGTTTCCACAGTGGGCTCCGCCTCGTCACAGGCGACACCGGCGGTCTGCATCATCGGCGGGCACCAGGCGGCCACGGCAGCGCGCTGTGTATCCGTGAGCGTGGCGAAGGGCTCGGCGAAGAGCTTGTCGCAGAAGGCCACGATCTCCTTCTTGCTCGACGAGGCCAGCGTCACAGCCTCCTGGGCCAGACCCAGATCCTCGCCGAGGATCTTCAGGAGCCAGGCCTTCTTGAAGCGGTTGAAGAGGGCCGCATTCGGCGTCCAGTGGGCGCGAATGTCGGGCATGATCTCGATCTCGAACGCATGCATCAGGCTGTCGCGCTGGCGGTCCCGCGCGAAGCAGGACTGCGTGGTGCTGGCCGTGGCATAGGCCACGAGCTTGGCCTTCTCGCCGGCCTCCAGCGCGCGAAACGCCGCGAACTGATCGGCGGGCGCGCGGGTGTCATCGAGCCAGGACAGATCAAGCGCATCATGCGCCGCCGCCACCTGCTCGAGCGAGGTCTCGTCGATCTCGTCCATCTTGGCATGGCTGCGGTATTCCTTGCGGGCATCGATCTTGATCGCCTGCGTGACACTCATGCCACTGGCCAGAACGTCACTGACCAGCTTGAAGAGCGTCAGATCGAGCGTGGCTTCCGGATGCAGCGCCATCGCGGCCCCGAGCGCCATGGCGCGCTCGGTCTTGAGATCCTCGGCCAGTGAGGCTGGATAAGTGATTTCGCCGGCGTCTGGGGCCTCCTCCCCGGTCGGGCTAGCCGAGGAGCCGCGCGCGCCCTCCTTTTTGACGGTGTCTTCCGGGCGGACGAGGCCAACATGGAGGGTCACCTGCCCGCCCGACCAGGACGCGATTACCCCAGACCGCGCGAGGTCCTCGGCGCTGTAGGCCTCCTGCAGGTCGCGGGCTTCCTCTTCCAGAGCGTCGACGCGGTCGTAAAGGGCATTGTAGGCACCGTCCTCGAGCCCCTCGTCCTCCATTTCGAGCTGCAATTTCTCAAGCTCGGCGGTGATTTCATCCACGCGCTTCTGGGCGGCCTCGTCGGGCTCGATCGGGCCGGGATAGACGCGGCCGTAGTCGGCCATTGTCGCGTAATCATACCGCACCATCGCATCGGCCCAGGCAAAGCCCAGCCTCGTGCGGGCCTCTTCGGCAGCCGCACCGAGCTTCTCGAGCAAGATGGTCTCGACCAGTGCTGCATCCTCGAGCACGGAATGTTCTTCCAGAAGATCGGCCGCGACGGCGCCGCCCCGCGCCTCGTAGTCCGCGCGCACGAAGGCCCCGATATCGTCGCTGACCTGCACGCCGCGGGATTTGAGCGCCTGTCGAACGGTATAGGCCTGCAGATAGCCGCCGTCCTTCGTGAGCGCCTCGAAGACCTCGCGCTGCGCCTCCTGGCTCGGGTGCTCGGCAAAGGCTTTCATCGTGTCGAGCGTGATCACCTTGCCCCGTGCCGCGGCGCGGATGTCGGGGTGGATAAGGCCATAGCGCAACCGGCCTTTCACGGCGGCGACGGTCGTGCCGAAGGTCTTTGCGATGGTCTCGGGCGTCTGGCCGTCGACCTCCATCATCCGGGCGAAAGCCTCGAACTCGTCGATGGCATTCATCGGCGCTTGGGTGATGTTCTCGGCGAGCGACAGTGCCGTGGTGACGTCGCAGTCTTCCGGCACGAGGCGGCAGTCGACATTGGTCTTCGCCGTGAACTCCTTGGTGGCCTTGTCCGCGACCAGCTCCTTCAGCGCGGCATGGCGTCGGCCACCGGCGAGCACTGCGTATTTGCCGTCGAGCTTCTGGACCAGGAGAGGCTGCAGGAGACCCAGAACGGCGATGCTGGCCTTCAGATGGGCGATGTTCTCGGGATCATAGGTTTCCGGCGCGTTGCTGCGTACATTGGCGGGATGCGGGACGAGATCGCCGATAGCAACGGTAAGGGGAGCAAAGCTTGTGGTCATGGGATATCCTTCCAGGAGGGTGAGGTGTGGCCCGCGCGCTTGCGCGTGACCAATCCCCGGCTTCAGGGATCACCACGACAAAAGGCCCACTTTGCCTTTTTGAGGGGTCAGCGGGCCTTCATCGTCTCAGATGTCAGGGTGAGGAGTCCCCTGCCCTACCAGTCGCGCGCCAGCATGATGGTCAGCACGCGGACGGTGGTGGCAGGATTGTCCGGGGTCTCAGCCCCGTAGCGGAAATCCGAGTCTGCTTCATAGAGATCGATTTTCCAGAACACGGTCTCGCCCCGGATCTCGACCGCGCCAAAATCGTGCCAGCCTTCAGGGTCATTCTCGGGCTCGAATGTATCGAACGCACCGGTGGCCTTCACCGCCTCGGCCATGAAGCCGTCATCGGCTTCCATAAGCGCGCGAGTGACATGCATGCGGCCCTGAATGGGCTGCACGGGCGGCACCCCAAGGCACGCGAGCTTGCGAAACGCGTCGTTTTGCGCCGCGATCACGGTCGGATCTGGACGGTCTGGCTGGGGTTGAACGGTCATGGACATGGGGATCTCCTTTGAGAAGTTGAAACACCCTTCCCAAAGCCCGCTTTCACTTTTCTGCTTGGCGAAAGGATCGAAGCAGAAGGCGCCTTACCCGAACAGCCCTCTGGCTCTGTAGTTCGGGTTGGGGATGGTTTCGATCCAGCCGCCTTGGTGCTTGATGCTCTCGAGCGCTGCCGAGAGCGGATAAGCGCCCTCGGACGGGCTCCACCAATAGGCACCGCGCTTGAAGACGATGATCTTGCGGCGGCCGTCGTTGAAGCAGGCCACCCGCAGCGTCTTGGGTTCCTTACGTGACATGCGAGTCTCCGTTCTCTGTGTGGTCAGGCGGCCTCGGCACTGCGCCCTGCCCTGCCCGTCTCCGATCTGGCGATCAGATAGTCGCAGGCGCGCTGCGCATCTGCGGCGTGCTTGAAGATCGCACCCTTGTCCGACCGAAGAACGCGCAACCAGTTGTGGAGATAGGCGGCATTCATCTCGAGCGTATGCGCCGTGAAGCCAAGCGTTTGACCCAGGAACACCGAGGTCAATTCTGCGACGATCTCTTCGCGCGCGTAAGAGGTGTTGCCGAATTTCGAGAGACCGAAATCTCGGTTCAGTCGATGCGGGGCTTTCGTGGCATGGGCCAGCTCATGGGCCCAGACCCCGTAGAAATTGCGCGGGTCCTGGAACCGCGTGATGGACGGCATGTAAACCTTGTCCACGGGCGGCAGGTAGTACGCTTCCGTTCCTGTGAAGACGGTCGTGATGTCGATGGCATCGAAAAACGCCTGCATGTGCGGGATGGGCTCGGACGGCGGATGCTCGGGCACGGGCTCCGGGTCAGGGTAGAAGCTGTCGGGCAAGCCCTCGATCTGGCAGGCATTGAACACACGGTAGGATTTCTGGAAGCGGAAGATACGGGCTTCCTCGGAGTGATCATCCCCGTCGCTGTGATCATGCTCATCGCCGGCGTCTCTCCGGCTTTGACCGTAGTAAACGACGACAGAGGACTTCTCGCCCTTGCGGACCTTTGCGTCCAACGCATTGGCCTGCGGCAGCGTCATCCAGAAGGGAGAGCTGTGGCCCGCCATCACGGTCCGCATCGTCAGCAGAAAGTTGTTCACCCCCTGGTAGGGTTCACCGCCCACGCGCAGGGGACGAGAGCTGCCACCTGCGGTCCAAGGCTTGCGCCACGGCAGGACGCCGCGCTCAATAATACGGATGATTTCGTTTGTGATGACCTCGGAGGCATCGAATTTGGGCGTGCGGGATCGGGCCATGGCTGGCGTCCTTTCGAGTTTTGGTAAGAGGGAGTGGTGACTAGGTTGACCGACAGGGCCGCGGATCGTTGGTGATGCTCGCGCCGAGCTGTTCGACCATGTCGATGTAGGTGGTCAGCGACACGGACCTGCCGGGACCCGAAGGTTCAGGGTCGTCCGATCCGTCCCGCGTCACCCGCGGCAGGTTCGCGAAGGCAATCACATCGGTGACGGGTCGGATATCGATAAACGGGGTCCCTCGTGCTACCGCAAGAGTGGCCAAGGGAAAGCGCTCGATTGGCGCGAAGGTTGAAACGGTGGTCCAACCGAGATGGAGGAATGTCCCACCCTCTCCGCAGATCACATGCGCGTTAGGCAACAGCGCCGCCTGCTTCAGATAACCGAGATCACGTAGGACGGTCTCGCGCTCGCGCCGTTGTGCCTGCCCCGTCTGGCCGGTTCGGCGTAGTTCCTTGTGTCGCCACCACGAGGCAGCGGTCGCGCGCAATACGCGCAAGACACCTGTTTGCATGAGAATGCCCTTCATCAGGAACGGCAGACCGGAATCCGGCCCGGACCCATCCGAGGGACCCCAAAGGCCCTCATCCGTCAGTCACAAAACCCGAAGGACACTTTCACTCTTTGGGGAACTGATGCCGGAGAATGTTGAATGCAAAGCTCATGAGAACCTAGGATCCTGCACTTTCCGGCATCAGACCCCATTGAAGAACAGGGGCAGGCCCGGACACGCTCTTTCGGGCACCTCAAAGGCCTGATCCTCCCCGACCCTCCTCTTCCTCTCAAACCCCATGATTTGCGCAGGCGGCTTGCTTTTGTTCCTGTTATGTTCTATTCTGAAACCAAGCTATGAAGGGAGAGCCCCGATGGAAAGCACCACTTACGCCCTGCCCGCGACGCCAAAGCAGATCGCCTATGCGCGCGCGCTGGCACTGCGCAACCAGACGCTTTTGCCGTGGGAGGTTCAGCAGGACCGCCGGTCCCTGAGCGCCTGGATCGACGCACAAGCCAAGCTCACATCCGCGACAGCGCTGAACAGCCTGCCCTCGTCCAAACAGGTCGCCTTCGCCGAACGCCTCGCCCGGATCAAACGCCGCGCCGTGCCGGATGAGTGTTTCCGCGACAAGGGGCTGATGTCGAAGTGGATCGACGGGAACAAATGAAGCTGGGCTGACCCTGCGGTGATCGAGACTACTTCAGCCGATCAACAACCGATGCCCCGCCCGACTTGGCAAGCGCGATCAGGCTGGACTGGATCCTGGATGTGAAGGCGGAACTGAACGTGCCGATGGGCGTGCGGTCCTCCCAGACATAGGACCGCTCCAGAATATCGGTGTTGATCTCGTCCAGCATGACCCATTTGCGGACATGGGTTTCTAACCCCACGCGCTGCGACTCGATCTTTGGCACCTCGATGATCAGCACGATGTTGACGAGCGTTGCCGCAACAAGCAGCCGGAGCGGGGTTCGGGTACACCCCATTGACTCTAGCCTACGGCGACCCCGAACAGCGCACCGACCCCGGCTGTCGCGGCCATGGCAAGCGCGCCCCATAGCGTGACCCTTGCGGCCCCACGAACGATGCCTGCGCCGCCGGCGGAAGCACCCAATCCGCCAAGAACCGCAAGGCCAAGGATCGTCGATCCCGCCACCAGGGGAGCGATCTGCGCCTCCGGGACCAGCATTACGACGATCAGGGGCAGCACCGCCCCAACGGCGAAGGTCAGTGCGGACACCAGAGCGGCCTGAATAGGGCGGGCGGCAACGGTTTCCGAAATGCCAAGTTCGTCGCGCGCATGCGATCCGAGCGCGTCACGTTCAGTCAGTTGCACGGCAACCTTTTCCGCCAGGTCGCGGTCCAGCCCCCTTTCAACATAAATCCGGGTTAGTTCCTCGAGCTCGGCCTCGGGCGTTTCCTCGAGCTCACGGCTCTCTCGGGCGAGGTCCGCCTGTTCGGCGTCAGTTTGCGAGCTGACCGAGACATACTCCCCCGCCGCCATGGACATCGCGCCAGCCATAAGCCCGGCCAGCCCGGCGATCATGACCTCGGGCTTGCCGGAGCCTGCGGCCGCGACGCCGACGACGAGGCTCGCAGTCGAGACAAGACCATCATTGGCCCCGAGAACGGCGGCCCGCAGCCAGCCGATGCGATGCACCATATGGATTTCAGAATGTGATAGACGGCTCATGGCGTGGCTCCTTGAACGATGTCAGCTTGCTCTGACATGATGGCCTGTGGTTTGCCCGTAGCTGGCTCCTGTGGCGCGATGCGCAGCGCGCGCAGGGCGTTCAGGATAACAGCGACGTCGATGACCTCTTGCAGAAGCGCCCCCTGCACCGGGGTGAGATACCCGAAAGCGGCGGCAATCATGCCGAGAACCGACAGACCGATACCCGCGACCACGCTTTCGACAGCGATCCGGCGCGACGCCCGCGCGATCTCGATCCCGGGCCCAAGCCGGTCGATCCGGTCGACGAGCAGCACCACGTCCGCCGCCTCGGCCGAGGCCGCGGCGCCCCGTGCCCCCATTGCCACGCCTACATCGGCTGCGGCCAGGGCGGGCGCGTCGTTGACACCATCACCCACCATCATCACCGGCCCGTGTTTACGCTCGGAAAGCACCAGTAACACCTTTTGATCCGGCGTCAGACCGGCCCGCAGCCCGTCGAGGCCCAGCCCCTCGGTCACGCGCTCGGCCACGTCCGCGCGGTCGCCGGTGGCGAGCAGAATGCGCGAGATGCCTTGGCGGCGGAGACCTTCCAGCATGGCGCTCGCGCCCTCGCGCAGAGGATCTGACATCACCAGATGCCCGGCCATTCGGCCATCGACCGCAACAGCGACCAAGACCGATCCGGCGCCCTTGGCGGGGTGATCGCCCCCCGGTCGCCCGACCCGGGAAGCCACAAAACCGTCGCCCCCGACGATCACGCTGCGGCCCTCGACATCGCCCACGACCCCTTCGCCGGGAAACTCGGCGACCTCGGCCGGCACGGGCAGCGCAAGGCCCCGCGCCTTTGCGGCAGCGACGATGGCCTGCGCCACGGGGTGTTTCGATGCCTGATCGAGCGCGGCGGCGAGGCGGAGGATGTCGTCCTCGGTCATGCCATCGTGGCTGTCGATCGAGACGATCTGTGGACGGCCATCCGTCAGCGTCCCCGTTTTGTCGAGGATCAGCGTGCGGATCCGCGCCATCGTCTCGAGCGGCCCTGCGCCCTTGATCAGCACGCCAAAATGCGCCGCACGCGACAGGCCGGCGACCAGTGCGACCGGCACGGCGAGGATCAGCGGACAGGGCGTGGCGACGACCAGAACGGCAACCGCGCGGATCGGATCACCGGTGAACCACCACGCCACGAAGGCGATACTGACGGTGACGACCAGAAAGCCCAGCGACCAGCGGTCGGCCAGCCGGGACATCGGCGCTTTGGAGGCCTGCGCCTCCTCCACCAGGCGAACGATCCCGGCATAGGTGCTGTCCTTGGCTTCGCGCGTCGCCGTCAGGTCGAAGGCCTCGCCCGCATTGGTCGAGCCGCTCATGGCGTCGGCCCCGCGCGCCAGCCGGACTGGCAGGGACTCGCCGGTCAGCGCCGAGGTGTCGAGGAAGGCCGTGTCGGAGGCCACTGTGCCGTCTACCGGCACCACGTCGCCCTGCCGGATCAGCAGGCGATCACCGGGGGCGAGTTCGTCGAGCGGCACCTCCTCCAGCGCACCGTTGCAGTGCCGGGTCGCGGTCCGGGGCACGCGGGACAGGAGGTCCTGCATCGACCGACGGGCGCGGCCCTCTGCGAAGGCTTCGAGGAAGGTGCCGCCCGAATACATCACCGCAACGACCGCCGCTGCGAGCGTCTCGCCGAAGACGAGCGCCGCGGTCATGGAGAGCGCGGCGACGATATCGAGGCCCACCTCGCCGCGCCCAATGCTCCGGACGATTTCGACCACAAGCGCTGCGAGCGCGGGAACAACTCCTGCAATCCAGATCAGGTTCGCGATCTCTGGTTGGCCCGCAAGGTAGAATGCGAGTCCCACGATCAGCCCGGTTGCGGCCATCAGCAGGAGTGCGGTCTTGAAGCGATCGGTACGGGTCTGTTCCATGCGGCTCATCTTCCCCCGGCTGAGGCGATTGCCGCTGGTTCTTCGGAAAAAAGACGCCCGACTCCCACGCCCATTGCATTGCCTTCATCATCGCACAGAAGAAACAGGGCGTCGAGTCCACGTTGTCTCGCGAGGTCCGCACCCCTCTCCGCACCGAGCACCATGAGCGCCGTCGCCCAAGCATCGGCCTCGGCACAGGTGCGGGCCACCACGGTGACGGAGGCCGGCGAGGCGATCAGCGGCGCGCCACGTCTCGGATCCATGGTATGCGACAGGCGGCGCCCCTGAACCTCGACCCAATGGCGGTAGTCACCGGAGGTCGCCACGGCGGCGTCCTGCAGCGCCAGAACCGAATGCGGCGTCCGGCGATCAGGGTCCGGCGCTTCTACCGCGATGATCCATGCCTCGCCATCGGGGCGCAGGCCCATGGCACGCATCTCACCGTCGATGCCGACAAGGGCGTCGGCAATCCCATGATCGCGCAAGGTCTCGGCGAGCCGGTCGACGCCATAGCCCTTGGCGATGCCGTTCAAATCCAGCGCAATGGGCGCGGTCTTGCGCAACTGCATCCCCTCGATCTCCAGCACCTCCTGCGCCGGGCGGCGGGGGGCGTCCATCACGGCGCGGATACCCTCGGGCGCGGCGGCCCCGGGCCCGAAACCCCAGGCCGTCACCGCATCGCCCATGCCGATATCGAAGGCCCCGCCCGAGGCGCGCCCGATCTCGAGCCCGAGGCGCAGGACCGCCCGCAGTTGCTCCGGCACCACCACCCAATCGTCCACCGGCGCCGCATTGATCCGCATGAGCGCGCTCTCCGCGTTCCACGTCGACATCTGCTTGTCCACCTCGTCGACAGCCGCCTGAAGGGCGGCACGGATTGCATCCGTGTCGCGGCCCCGATCCGCGAAGAACAGCGCCGACCAGCGCGTGCCCATGGTGGGGCCGTTCAGGGCGATGCGCGCGCGCTCAGTAGACATCTTCGACATACCGCCCCTCTGCCTTTAGGACTGCGGGCGTAAGCCCGGCAGGTGCGAGGATCTCGGCCAACGCATCGCTCACGCCCGTGGCCATGTCGCGCCCGCCGCAGACCATCACACGCGCCCCGTCGCAGATAAGCCGGGCCACCTGCGCCGCGTCGGCGCGCAAGGCGTCCTGCACATAACTGCGCCGCGCGCCGCGCGAGACGGCGGTGACAAGCCGGGTCAACCGCCCCTCAGCCTGCCAGCCGGGCATCTCTTCGCCATAGAAGAAATCGCTGTCCGCATGCCGCATCCCGAAAAACAGGTGCACGGGCCTGTGCCGCGCATTGCCGCGGATGAAGCCCGCCAGCGGCCCGATGCCGGTGCCCGCCCCGATCAGGATCAGCGGGGTGCGACCGCGGTCGGCGTGAAAGCCGGGATTGCGGCGCAGGAAGGCCCGGACCGTATCGCCCGGTTCCAGCGCGGTCAGCTGGCCCGAGGCCAGACCGCCCGGATGCTTGCGCACCACGATCTCGACGAACCCGTCGCGCCGGCCCGAGGCAAGCGAGTAGAGACGTGGCACGGCGCTGCCCTGCGGCAGGACGCCGATCAGGTCGCCCGCCTGGAACCGTGCGAAGCCCGCGCCCGTCAGCCGCTGCCACGGCGTTGCGCTCGGCAGGGCAAAGCGCAGGATCGCGGCCCCCGCCTGCATCTCAGCCCCGTAGTTGCGCCGCGAGACGAGGGTCAATTGTTCGGTGCGCGGCAAGACGGGTTGGTGCGCAAGGTCAAGGGGTATGCCAAGCATCTCGCCAAGCGCGCGGCCCCAGCGCGCGAAATCCTGTGGCGATTGCCGGTCGATCGTGTCGAGCGGCAGAAGCTCGGGCCAACCTTTCGCCTTTGCCGCTGCCGTGACGTCCTTGGCGAAAGCGCAATAGGCCGGAAAACTCCGGTCGCCGAAGCCGAGAACGGCAATCGGAAAGTCGGGCGCTCGGTCTGTGGCGTTCAGCCGGTCGAGAAAGCCCTTCGCCGAGGCCGGAGCGGCACCATCGCCATAGGTCGCGGCGAGCAGGATGATGCGCTCGGCACGGGCGTAGCGCTCTGGCGCGAAGCCCGACATCGGGCCAACATGGACGCCCTGCCCCGCTGCCGTCAGCGCGGCATGCAGGGTCGCGGCGAAGCCCCAGGTGCTGCCACCCTCGCTGCCGACAAGAATGATCGTCTCGGCACGGCCCGCGGGCTGGTTGCCCCGGATGCGCGGCCGCCCGCGCCGCCCGGCAAGCCAGATCAAGACGCCGGTAACGCCCATCGCCGGCACTCCGAGCGCCATCATCCCGAGCACAAGGCCGAGCGTCGCGGCCCCCTGCCCCGTGTGCAGCATGTAAATGGTTTCCGAGACGCGCTCCCACCCGGTCAGGTCGGCCCATGCCACGAGCGCGCCGGTTCCCTGGTCAAGATAGCCGGTGCCCCAGTCGGTCTTCAGTGTGAACACGTCCGTCGCGTCGCCGGGATAGGGAAAGCTCAGTTCGCGCAGCTCGGCGACGGGGGTCTGCAGCAGCGTGGCCATCTGATCGAGAGCGAACCCAATTTCTCCGCTCACTTCGGTGGGATCAGCCGGCAGGACGCTACCGTCCGGCAGAAGATCGAAGGTGGAGGCTGTCATCCAGAGGGCGGTGGTGGAGGACAGAACGAGGCCGATGACGGCGATCCGGGCGATCTCGACATGCAGCCTGCCCGCGAACGGACCGCGCAAGGACGCGAACCAGTGCCGCCATCCGCCCGCCCGTCGCGCGACCAGCATAGCACCCGAGAGCGAGAGGACCAGCATCGCCGCGGCCCCGGCGGCCATGGCGATGCGCCCGCCATCCCCGAGGAAGAGCGAGCGATGAAAGTTGGTGAGCCAGCGAAGGGCCTGGTTCGGGTCGGCCGAGGCCACGCCCGCGCCCGTCGCCGGGTCGATCACGGCAGCACCCGGCGCGCCCTGATCGAACCAATAGGCGGTGATCCGACCGGAGGGCGACCGCCGGATCTGCTCGACGCCCGGATAGACGACCTGGATGCGGTCCGCGAGGGTGGCGACTGTCAGGCCAGTCTCCACCTGCGGCGCGGTGATGCGCTCGACTGTCGGAAAGACCGAGAGCGCGGCGCCGCTCAGGCTCAGGATCGTGACGAGCGCGAGTGCCAGAAGACCCGGCCAGCGATGGAGTGTACGGATCATGGCCCTGCCCCTCACATGTCGTAGGAGAAGTTGGAGATGTAGCGCCGCCCGCTCACCGGCGTGCCCGCGCCCGCCGTCGTCAGCGGCACGGCCACCTCGTTCGGGCTGTCGCGCATATCCTCGACCGCCGCGTCGATGTGCAGCGTGTAGCCCGTATCGAACAGCGCGTCGGCCAGATCGAGCGTGATCTCGAGACTGCGGCCCGCGCCGACGCTGGCGCCGGTGATACCGTTTACCTGCGCGGTATCGCCGCCCGTGGCACGGTACCAGTCGCTCAGATGCTCGTAGTACTTGGACTTGCCACCAGCCATCCAGAGACTGCCGACATAGGCGCCCGAGGCGTCGGTAACGTAAAGCGCGAGGTAAGCGCCGTCGCCACCATAGTTGTTAAGGGTGGTTGTGAGCGTCACGGGCCGTGCCATAGCGAGGCCGGGAAGCGTGAGTGCGGTGGTAAGCGCGAGCGTTGCGAGAAGTGATTTCATGGGAATGATCCTTGTTCAGGGTGCTTCGGAGCTGTTCAGTTCACCTGAACCTGCGGAGGGGCGCCGTTTCCGAAGAGGCCGTTCTGCGGAGGAGCGACCGTTCCAGCGGGCGCGGGATTGCGGGCGCCACCGCGGTCGTCGTCATCATCCTCGTAGTCCATCTCGACGATCTGCAGCGTCGCCGGATCGAGCTTCACCTCGATCTCGCGGCCATCCTGGTCTCGGCCTTCGATTTCGTAGCAGCCGTCGTCGATCTCGAAGTCGCGCACCGTCCAACCGTTCTGTTCGGCCATCTGCATGGCGGCCTCGCGCGGCTGCCACTGGTCACGGGGCGCATTGCAATCATCGTCGTCGGCCAGCGCAGCGCCGGCGGGCAAGAGTGCGATCAGGGCAAGGGCGGTCAGGGTCTTTTTCATGGCAAGGGGTCCTTTCGTTTGATGAGACCAATCTGGCACCCCGACCTGAGGGCATCCTGACGCCCCAGCGATTCCTGCTTCAGCTTGCCGTCAGGAAAATGGCCCCGCCGATGATGGCGGGGCCAAAAAGATGCGAGCGCAGGCTACAGGGCTGGCATGGCTATGCGCCCTGCCCCGCGTTCAGGCGAATTCGAACAGCTCGAAGCGGACACGGCGAGGCGTTTGGCCTTGTGCTTTCAAGCCCTTGAGAACCCCGTCCTTCAGACCGGTTGGGCCGCAGAACCACAGATCGGCTTGCCGGATCGCGAAAGGGACCGCGCCAATCAGGCGCTCGGCCGTGAGCCTGCCATCGCGCGTCGTGACGACCACCTCGAAACTGAACCTCGGGTTGCGGGCAGCCGCAGCGCGCAGCGTCTCTACCCCAATCGCCTCTTCTTGTGTCGGAACGCAGTAGATGAGGTGAATGTCGCGACTCTCCGCCTCTGTCAGGCTTTCCGCCCAGGCGAGGAACGGCGTGATACCGATGCCGCCGGCAAGCCATATTTGGCGCGCACCGCCCTTGCGGAAATTGAACCGTCCATATGGCCCTTCGACCTGCACGCGCGTTCCGGTCCGCAAGATGGCGGGCAGGCTTCGTGTCCAGCAACCCAACCCCCGGATGGAGAACGTCAGGGTGCCGTCAGGGCGCGGGGCGCTGGCGATCGTGAAGGGGTGCGGCTCGGACAGTCCTGCCTCTGGCGCGCGGAAGAAGGCGAATTGCCCCGGCCGCCACCGCATGGCCCGCCTCTCGGCGCGGAGGGTTAGCGTGGTGGTGTCCTTGGTCTGGCTGATCTCTGTGACGGTGAATTCTCTACGCCGCAGGTATGGGGCGACCAGCTCGGTGAATATCCACGCGATCACTCCGGCGATGCCGAATGTGTTCAGAAGCACCGAGAGCGATGGATCTACCTCTGTCGGCATGTCGACGAAGAACTGGTGAAAGACCACGATTGCAAAAAGGGCCCCCATGAAACGATGGCTGAACCGCCAGATCTGATAGGGGATTTCCAGCCCGATGAAGGGCAATCTCCGGAACCAGCTGACAGCAACCAGGGCGAGAAGCGCATTGAAGGCAAGTTCGCCCGCCTCTTCACCAAGTTCTCCAAGGGAGGTTTCACGCACCATACGCTCGAAATCCGGCTCGATCTGCTGGTGCAGGATCATCAGGACCATTGCGGAAATGCCGAGCCACTTGTGGACCCGGTACATGCGATCGAGACCGCCGAACAATGGTTCCACTAGTGGCGGCCGTGCGGCGAGGATCAGGGTCTGTGCCATCGCGACAACTGCCGCCGCCCCGACGGCAATGCCAAGTGCTGCATCCGCGCCATAAGGCGCATAGGTGTTGAACCCGAGCAGTGCCGCCAGCAGGCATGGCAGCGCCACCAGAACCGGGCCCGTCAGGGCTAGAGGAGAGTTGAGGGAAAGCCGGTGGAGTGACGGAAAGCCCGGCACCGGGACATTACCGTCGCGACGCGCTGCATCAGTCATCGTCGCGTCTCTCGTGATCCCGCTCGCGGCGATCATCCTCGTCGTCCTCGTATTCGAACTCGATTACCTCCAGCGTGGCCGGGTGGACAGTCACCTCGATCGCACGCCCCTCGGCATCCCTCCCGTCGATCTCGTAGCAGCCGTCATCAATCTTGATCCGGCGCACCGTCCAACCATTTTCTTCGGCCAGCATGGCAACAGCATCGCGCGGCTGCCAGTCGGCCATCGGCACGAAGCAATCGTCGTCAGCCAGCGCCGCGCCGACCGGAAAGACCGCGAGAAAGCCGATAATTGTCAATGTCTTCTTCATGGGGCACACTCCTAGTGGCTCGCCTCTTGATGCCATTCATGCGCCGCGAAGCTGACGGCAGCCTGAAGGGGCTCGACCCACAAGCTTCAGCTTCGTGTCAGCCAGACGGATCATGGAGGGACATCAGGAAAGGACGGGTACGACCATGCGCATATTGCTGATCGAGGACGACACGACTCTTGGCGCTGCCGTGCGCGACCAGATCGCAGCTGATGGCCAGTCAGTAGACTGGGTCACGCGGCTAGACGCGGCGGCAGACGCGATGAGCACAACCTCCTACGACCTGCTCCTGCTCGACCTCATGCTGCCAGACGGACGTGGTATCGGGTTCCTCAAGGGCCTCAGGACGCGTGGAGACGTGACGCCGGTCATCATCCTGACGGCGCTCGACCAGGTGTCCGATAGGATCGAAGGGCTCAATGCGGGCGCTGACGACTATCTTGTGAAGCCCTTCGACCTGTCGGAACTGTCGGCACGGATCGGATCGGTCGCGCGGCGCTACAGCGGCAACCCCAACCCGATCCTGACCCACGGACCGCTCGACATCGACCTTGCCGCGCGCAGCGTCCATCGGGATGGCAGACATGTGCCGCTGACGGCGCGGGAATGGGCGCTCTTCGAGGCCTTCCTGGCGCGTCCCGGGCAGCTCCTATCCAAGGCGCAGTTGGAGGAGAAGCTCTACGCTTTCGACGCCGAAGTCGAGAGCAACACCATCGAGGTGCACGTAAGCCGCCTGCGCAAGAAACTGGGGAGCGCCATCATCGAGACCGAGCGCGGCATGGGTTACCGGCTGGGCAAGCCATGATGTGGCCATCCAGCCTTCAGGTACGGCTCGGCTTGTCACTCGGCCTTGTGCTGACGATTCTCTGGCTCGCCGCCGCCACGGTTACCGCGGTGATCGTTCGGGGCGAGATGGATGAGGTCTTCGACAGCGCCCTGCGCGAAACCGCCGAGCGCATCCTGCCGCTGGCCGTGACCGACATCGTCGGGCGGGAAGATCAGGGTATGACGCAGCGTCTCGCGCCGATCCGTGAGCATGACGAGTTCTTCACCTACATCGTACGCGATGCCGAGGGACGCATTTTGCTGCAATCCCATGCGGCGGACCCTGCCGTGTTCCCTCCATACGATGGTCCGGGATTTGGGCAGAACGCCACACATCGCCTCTACAGCGACGCGGTGCTCCAGGGGACGATCAGCATCACCGTGGCCGAACCGTTGGCGCATCGCGCTTCGGTTGCTCGGGAAATCCAGATGGGCCTCGGCCTGCCGCTGCTGGTTGTGCTGCCGTTGGCGCTCGCGTCGATTATTCTCGCTGTGCGCTTCAGCCTCGCCCCTCTCCATCGGTTCCGTACGCGGCTTGAAGCGCGCGGCGTGCGCGACCTGTCAGAAGTACCCGCGGCCGACCTGCCGACGGAAATCGGCCCGCTGGCCGCAACCTTGAACAGCCTTTTGGCTCGGCTGCGCGACGCGTTCGAGGCTGAGCGAAGTTTTGCAGCCAATGCGGCTCATGAACTAAGGACACCATTGGCGGGCGCTATCGCCCAGGCGCAGCGACTGCGGTCAGAGACCAAAGATCCGACCATCGACGCGCGCGCCGCCGAGATCGAGGCGACGCTCAAGCGTCTCACTCGGCTGTCCGAGCGTCTCCTGCAGCTTGCGCGGGCCGAAGGCGGTAGACTTCGGATGGACCAGAGCTCTGATGTCAGAACCATCACTCGGGTCGTGGTGGAAGATATTGCGCGCAGCACAGAGAACGGGCGCCTTATGTTGAACTTGCCGGACACGCCTGTCTTGTCTGATATCGACCCCGACGCATTGGGAATTCTGTGCCGGAATCTGGTGGAAAACGCCCTACGCCACGGGGCGCAGAATGCCCCAGTCGAGGTTACACTCACGAGCGACGGGCAGTTGATCGTGGCGAACGAGGGCCCCGCGGTAGCAACCGAAACACTCGAACGCCTGACAGGGCGCTTCGAGAGGGCAGATGCAAAAACTGATGGTAGCGGGCTTGGCCTCGCTATCGTTGCAGCAATCGCAGAACGGATCGAAACCTCTCTCTTGCTCCAGTCACCACGTCCCGGTGAAACTTCTGGATTTCAGGCATCCGTCAGATTGCCAACTGATGCTCCAAATGCCCATGTGAAAGATCGGGAGCACTGACCTTGAAGTCTCACGTCGCAGCGCCCCGAAGGGCGCGGTGTCGATGATGGTTGTAGCAGACATGATTCCTCATTCCGAATGTGAGTAATCGCACTCATCTTATTGATATTGTTATATTATAGGGTGATTGGGGGCGGAATGCCCGCCCCCCTGTTGGAACACGTTACTCTGCGGCCAGCATCGACGCGCTTTCAACAGGCAAGTCATCCGTCAGGAATGCAGGAAGGTCAGCCTCACTGACGCTGTCGGCCATTTCGGCATCGACATCCGGCCCCTGCCCTTCGGCATGGTCCTCATCGTCCAGCGCCACGAGATCGACACGGCGCAGGACCTCGGGCAACCAGCCGCTGCCCTTCAGCAAGCGCTCGGCCTCACTGGCCATCTCGCCTTTCTTCAGGTGATCGAGGAGTTGGGCAGTCCCCTCCCCCTTGGCCTCACGTACGGCCTCGAGGATCCGGGTCTTGGGCACGCGGTTGAGATAGGTGTCGACCGTCGGCTCCCAGCCTGCCTCGACCATATCGAGATCGACTGCCTGTGCCACGAGATCGGAATGCGCCATACGCCGGGTCAGACCGCCAGCAGAGATGCCTGCCCCGTAGGGGTTCACCTTTTCATGCAGCGCGTTGACGCCGAAGCTGAGGCAATGCGCCAGCAAGGCCAGCCGACTGCCCTGGTCGAGGACCGTCAGATAGTCCCAGAGCGCTGCATCGTCGCCAAGCGGCAGATCGGCTTCCCATTCAGCGTGACGCTCGTCGACCAGCTTTGCCACCACGCTGTCCGTCAGATTGGGCGCCTGCGCCGACATGTAGACCGGACGCACGGATGCCTCGAGACAGCTTCCCGAAGCAGAGGAGGTGCGGAAGGTGTCCGTCACCAGCTTCAGCAGCAGCAGCGTCAACGCGACATCCGGCGAGCGCCCGATCGCTTCACGCAGCGCCAGCGTCCGGTGGGCCGTCAACTCCATGACCAACCGCTCGGGCAGTGGCTTCAGCGCTCCGTCATCCTCATCATCCGGCAAGTCAGCTCCGATCGGCTGGCCACCCGACATGATGACGGTTCCGCCATGAGCGGCACTGCCATGGCCATCGGTGAGATCACGATAATCCCCCTGCCCCGCCACCGCAGGATCAGTACCGTCCTGGACCGCGGTCTCCTCAACGGGCTCATCCTCTGGACGCACATAGCCGCGATAGACTGCCAGCGCGCCGTAGCGGTCGAGCGTGACGAACGCCCCTGCCCGCCCGATCTCCTCCGCGTGGAAGATCAACGGCCGGGTCTCGATCTTTTCCATCTCCGTTTCCAACACGCCAAGCCGCGTGTCGATCCCGTCGGGGATTTCATCCTGACCCGCGTATTCCTCTTCCAGCGCCCGGTATTCGGCGAGCAGCTTGGCATGGGCCGCGCCTTCGTCATCCGTCATCGGTGCCGGATCACCTGACAGGGACCGCAGGCCGTGGCTGTAGCCGTAGGGCAGGTCAAGCGCGACCTCGATCCACTTCCAGCCCTCAACGGCAACCGTCTCAGCCTTGGCCTGGAGTTTTTCCGTCACCAGCCGATCGAGCAGGGCAGGGTCCTCGAGCCAGCCACCGTCATCGCCCTGAAAGAGGTCATGCAACATCGTGCCGCCCGCCGCTTCGTAGGCCTCAACACCCACAAAGACCGCGCGTCGGTCGGACGCCCGGACCGAGGTCTCGGTCAGCATGCGCCGGATCTGGAATGGCTCCTTGTTCCAGGATGAATGGATCACATCCCAGACCTGAACCTGACGCGCGTGATCGGGGTTCACGGTGAAGGCCATGAGCTGCTCCAGCGTCATGCCATCCTCGGCATAGACCTCAAGCAGGGCAGGGGCGACGGAGGCAAGTTTGAGGCGCTGCTTCACGATCTGCGGCGTCACGAAGAAGGCGGCAGCAATCTCTGCATCGCTCTGACCCTTGTCCCGCAGGGCCACAAACGCGCGGAACTGGTCGAGCGGGTGCAGGGCGACGCGCTGCATGTTTTCTGCAAGGGAATCGTCCTCGGCGAGGATGTCGGACGCTGCATCCCGCACGATGCAGGGAATGGGTGTCGTCTTTGCCAAACGCTTCTGCTTCACCAGCAGGGACAACGCTTGGAACCGCCGCCCACCGGCCGGGATCTCGAACTTGCCGGTCTCGGTCCCATCGTCAGCCAAGACGGGCCGCACGCTTAGGCTCTGCAACAGACCGCGGCGAGCGATGTCTTCGGCCAGTTCCTCGACAGACACGCCAGCCTTGATGTGCCGCACATTGGACTGGCTCAGCACCAGCTTGTCGAAAGGGATATCCCGCGAAGGGGACAGGGTGATTTTCTGGACAGCTTTGGTCATCAGATATTCTCCACGACGGGCGCCGGAAGCCACTCTCCCGATCTCACTTCCCGTCACCCTCAAACCAACACCCCTTTCCCTCTCGATGATCGTATGGTTGCCAAGAGGCGACTTAACAGCTGTTAAGTCATGCCAACTGAGCACCGCGGCGTTGAAACTTAACAGCTGTTAAGCCGCACTTCGCCGACCGATCAAAGCCATGACCATCGGACCGCAAGAGAATTCGCCCGCCGCGGCCTTGGACGTCAGCGCCCGCAAGTATCCACCCGGTGATCTGATGTCGGAGAAACGTTCCAACATGGCCACAACGACGATCGAGGCTTGCTCTGGTCCCATGAAGCGTTGCGCTTCTTCCCAAGCGGAAACACTGATCCCCATGGCCGGCCGTACATGACAAGCCGCGTCGAAAAGTTGGTGCCAGTGTCGAATGTCGCCCTGATAGAAAGTCTTGAGCGACGGGCAGCCGGTGATTACCAGGTGGAGTGGGATTTTCGGCACCCGCCTCGTGTCAGGCTCTTCAAGGTCAGCCACGGGCTCACCCGTATCATCATCAGGCGCGCCGTCCGCCGCCCCGCCTTTTTCTAAGGCAGGTTCAAGATCTATAGATTCTTTATTTGAATTATGATGGTGACGCTCAAATTGGGCATCATTGGTGTTCATTTCTTCTGTTTCAGGACCGTCAATCACATTACGCGCCTGGTCAAGAAGGGTCTCCAGTTCAGTCCGAAATGCCGACAGATCCTCAAGCGAGAGTTTGCGGCGAAGAGCACGGGCGGTGAGGGCTGCCTTGTCGCGGAGCTGGTCCCATAGGCCAAGCCCGGGCTGGATCTCTTCGCCGAACTCCGCCAGAGCGGCCAAGTCGCGACGCATAAGGCTCACTACCTCCCTCAGTCGCCGCACACGGTCCTCGGCCTCACGCACAGCCTCTGCAGCCCGTGCAATTTCCTCGGCCCGGCAATAGAGCGGGGAGAGATCAAAGCCGAAGGCCACGCGATCTTCACCACGCTTGCGCACATACCGCTTCCCATTGGGGCTATCGCGCCGCATGAGCAAGCCTGCCTCTACCAACCGGGCGAGGTGACGGCGCATCGTCGAGCAAGGCATGCCGTTCAGCCGCTCGCAGATCGCCTTGTTGGATGGGAAGACGACCATTTCGGCGTTGCCGCCGAGTGCATCGTCCGGAAAGAAGCTGAGAAGTCCCTGAAGAATGGTCAGATCGCGCTCGGAAACCCCAAAGGCGGCCTGTGCCTTGGACAGCTCGCGGAGGAGCTCCCACTTGTTGACGGGCTTGCCGGGAACAGACGCCTCGGGACGCTCGACCACGCGCAGATGGGCGTGCGAGATCGGCCGCATAAACGGCGAAATCGGTGTGTAATCCATGATGTCATTCACGAAGGCAAAATTTCCCTGGCCCGCGAATCGCTTTGCGCTTGCGGGAAAGGGGCCAGATCGCTACATTCAGAGGTGCGAAAACTGAAGTTTTGTAGCGGGCTGGTCCCGTGCGAAACCTAAGAAAGGTCTCGTGAAGCTTGCTTCTCGGGGCCTTTTTCTTTTCTGCCTGTCTCGTGCCTCCTTTTTGATTGTTGCTCTTCCTCAGTCTTCCGAACGCTTCCAGCGCTCGTGAAGCTCGGCGATCAGCTGCGGGGCGTTGCCCTCAAGCCAGCTGACAAAATCGCTCTCCTCAGCCTTCAACTCGAGCTTGAGTTGCTTTCCACGACGTCCGGTCGTGACAGTGGCGGCACCGACCCCCGGAATCACCGTGCCGGGCCGCCCGCGAGGGCGAGACGAGGATGTGGTCTGTTCGGGCTTCCCTGCAGCAGAAAGGACGGCCAAAAATGCATGATCGGATTTCTCGTCAATACCGCCTTGGTAGGATGTCTTGGCCTCACCCGCCAAAGCTGCAAGCAGTTCGCGATCGGCATCCGTAGCCCCCAGCAACTTCTTGAGCTCTTCCCACCTGGGCCGACCAATGCCCGGAGCGGCACCGATGGCGAGGACCAGGTCCTCCCCAACGGTGCGGACCACGCTTAACAGCTGCGACACTCCTGCCTCGGTCAGATTGAGAACCTCGGCGACACCCTTGTTGGTGCGTTCGGATGCGCTCAGATGGTCACCGTCGAGCAAGGCTGCGGCAACAAGCGCTCGTTCGATGAAGCTTAGATCCCGCCGCTCCTGGTTCTCCAACAGCTGATCACGAAGTGCCTGATCGCCCTCCATCTCTGTGACAATGGCGCGGACCTTGATCCCAAGTTCTCTACAAGCTTCGAGTCGACGACGGCCATAGATCAGGCTGTAGCGATCACCCTCAAGCGGCCGGACGAGGATTGGTACTCGCTGTCCGTTCTTGGAAATTGACGCCTTGAGGCCTTCAGTCTCGATCTGCAGCCGGTCATCGAGCCGACCTGTGGTTTCGATTTGGTCAGGCTCGATTTCGAAAACGCCGCCGCGCAGCCTGCGCCCCTCAAGAGCGTCGGGCGCGTTGCGCAGGGTCTGCAGTGGCAGTCCCAGTTTAGGCTTTCTTGCCATTGCGTCCCCACGTGTTCTGGATGATCGCCGCGATCTCGTCGTTGACGGCGTTCATGGATTCGATTGCACGATCGAAAGTCTGACGCGTGAAGTCCTTCTTGTCGGCCTCGTAGAGCGTCTGCTTCGTCAGCCCTGCATCAGAGATCGCAGTCGACTCAACCATGTGGTTGGTCAGGACTGACCTGCCGAACAGACCCCGGATGAAAGCAATGACCTCGGTCTGCGGGGCATCACCCACCTTGTAGCGGGTCGGCAGAAAGCGCAGCCAGTCGAAGCGAAGGTTTGCGCCAGCATCCCGGATGACGCCAAGCAGATCAGCGGTCATTCGCAGAAACTGCGACATGGACATCAGATCGAGCATTTGCGGGTGAACGGTAACAAGCACCCCTGAAGATGCTGAAAGGGCGGACATGGTTAAAAAACCAAGCTGCGGCGGACAGTCGATGACGACGACGTCATAGTCCGCTTCGACACTGTCGAGCGCATCGCGCACACGGGCAAAGAATGCGCGGGCGCCGCCACGCTGAATGGCTGCCGGTGTCTCATGTTCGAATTCCATGAGCTCGAGGTTCCCGGGAATCAGATCAAGACCACGGATGTAGGTCTTGCGGATCACGTCCGAGATCGGGACCGGTTCATCGTAGCGAACCGCATCATACAGCGTGCCACCCTCCATCAGGTCCAGCTCAGGCTGGATGCCATGCAGCGCGGAAAGGGATGCTTGGGGGTCCAGATCGATCGCAAGGATACGGTATCCCTTGAGAGCCAGGCGCTGTGCAAGGTGAGCGGATGTTGTCGTTTTCCCGGACCCGCCCTTGAAGTTCACAACAGAAACAATCTGAAGCTCGTCACCGGCACGACGTCCCGGAACGTAAGTTCCAGGCTTCTTCGCGTTTGCCTCAAGGGCGTGGCGAATCTCCCAGATATCATCGAGGGTATATCGCCGGTGGCTGCCCGCAGTGGTTTCGACGTCAGCGATCTTTCCTTCTCGATGAAGCTTGCGAAGGTAGGTATGATCGACGCCAAGCAACTCGGCCGCCTCGCCGCTGGTCAGGCTGCGCATGACTTTTTTGGCGTCGGGAGGGAAGTGGGCAGCACGTTGCGCATGAAGATTGGACGCAAGAAGCTCTGCGTAGTGCCCGATGGCAATGTCCAGGTCCTGCTCAGCTTCGCTCAT